>JAAYJP010000200.1 GCA_012522875.1 Clostridiales bacterium
AAAACAACGCAACCTGCAACCGGCCAAATATACCGGATGCAGGTTGTGCCGGATAATTGGGATGGTGCCGGGGGGCTCAGACTGCCGCGGCCTCGTCAATGGCCTTAAGCTCCCGCTCGTCAAAGGGCGGGGCTTCCTGCGCTTTCACGCAGTCCCTGATCTGGCTCAGTTTGCTGGCGCCGATAATCACGGAAGCTGTGACCGGATCCCTGTGCAGCCAGGAGATGGCCATCTGGGCCAGGGTCTGGCCCCGGGCCTGGGCGATCTGGTTGAGCCGGGTGATCTTGTCCAGGGTCGCCTGGTCGATCTGTTCCGGGTTCAGGAACACGCTCTTGCCGGCAGCCCGTGAGTCGGCGGGAATGCCGCCCAGGTAGCGGTTGGTCAGCAGGCCTTGCGCCAGGGGGGAGAAGGGGATGGCGCCCACGCCCTTTTCGGCCAGCACCTCATAGAGGCCCCCTTCCGGCCGGCGGTCCAGGATGTTGTAGCGGGGCTGATGGATAAGGCAGTGGATGCCCATGCCTTTGAGCATATCAATCGCCTGGGCGGCGCGCTCCGGCCCGTAGTTGGAGATGCCCACATACAGGGCTTTTCCCTGGCGCACAGCCTGTTCAAGGGCGCCCATGGTCTCCTCCAGCGGCGTATCGGGATCCGGGCGGTGGGCGTAGAAAATGTCCACATATTCGAGGCCCATGCGCTTGAGGCTCTGGTCCAGGCTGGCCAGCATCTGCTTGCGGCTGCCCCATTCCCCGTAGGGGCCCTCCCACATGAGATAGCCGGACTTGGTGGAGATGATCAGTTCATCCCGCCAGGCAGCCAGATCCTCCTTCAGGATCCGGCCAAAGGTGGTTTCCGCGCTCCCGGGAACAGGGCCGTAGTTGTTGGCCAGGTCGAAGTGGGTAATCCCCATGTCAAAAGCGCCCAGCACCATCTCCCGGGCAGTATCGTGGGGGAACTGGCTGCCGAAGTTGTGCCAAAGCCCCAGGGATACATAGGGGAGTTTGAGGCCGCTTCTGCCCACGCGTTTGTAGCCCATGGTGTCATATCTGCGCTTGTCTGCCATATACATTGAAAAATCGCCTCCCATATCGCGGATAACCGCATAATGGTTCAAGTATACCCGTATTTCGGGTATACTTGTAGGAAATAAGCTGTGCCAGGCACAAAAGGAGCAAACATGAAACTGGTTTCCTGGAATGTGAACGGATTCAGGGCAGTCCTTACCAAGGGGTTTGACGAGGTATTCATCGCCCAGGACGCGGACATCTTCTGCCTGCAGGAGACCAAGATGAAAGAAGGCCAGGCGGTTTATGATCCGCCCGGTTACCAGGCTTATTGGCATTCGGCGCATAAGCCCGGCTATTCCGGCACGGCTGTTTTTACCCGCATAGCGCCCAGGAAGGTGGAATTTGGCCTGTTGGGGGGGCACCTGGACGAGGGCCGTGTGATGACGCTGGACTTTGACGGCTTTTTTTTGGTGAATGCCTATGTACCCAATGCCCAGCCGGAACTGAAGCGCCTCCCCTACCGCATGGAATTTGAAGATGCCATGCGCGGGCACCTGACGGCGCTTGCCGCCGGAAAACCCGTTATTTACTGCGGCGACCTGAATGTGGCCCACCAGGAGATTGACCTGCGCCATCCCGCCGCCAACCGTTTCAACCCCGGATTTTCGGACCAGGAGCGCGCCAAGATGACGGAGCTCCTGGCCGCAGGTTTTACTGACACCTTCCGGTATCTCTACCCTGACCGCAAGGATGCCTACAGCTGGTGGAGCTACCGAAGCAATGCCAGGGCTTCCAACGCCGGGTGGCGGATCGACTACTTTGTGGTGTCGGAGGGCCTGGCAGGCAACATCCGGGATGCCACTATCCAGAGCCAGGTATACGGATCCGACCACTGCCCGGTGGTGCTTGACATCTCGCTGTAAGTGTGGTTTTTGCATCAAGGTGCGGAATGTGTTATGGTAAGGGGCAGTTCCAGAACACCACGGGAACAACCGGGGCGTGGCGGTGGGCTGTGCCCGATAAAAAATAATTTTCGAGGTGAACAATATGGCAAAAACGGCTGATTCATTGCGGATAAAGATTGAAAAGCGGGAGCCCATGGGCAAGAGCGGGCTGAAGAACCTGCGCAAAGAGGGGTATCTGCCGGCTTCCATGTCTTCCCGGGGAGAAGAATCCCTGTCCTTTTCCATCAAACAGGATGAGCTGAATCGCTCCCTTTCCAAAAACGGCAGGATGGCGGTGTTCAAATTAGCGCTTGGCCGCAAGATCCATACCGCCATGCTCAGGGAAGTGCAGTACGCTCCCGTCACCCGTGAGTGCCTGCACGTCACCTTCCAGCGTATCCACCTGGATGAAGTGACCAGGGCCGACGTGGCCATTCGCCCGCTGGGCCGGGAGGACATCACCCGCCGGCAGCTGGAGTTCCTCCAGCACCTGGATACCCTGCCGGTGTCAGGGCTGCCCGGTGACATCCCCAATCACATTGAGCTGGATGTCTCCAACATGGAGGCTGGAGACAGCCTGACGGTCGGCAACGCCGTCCTTCCCAAAGGCATCACCACCGACCTGGAACCCGACCGGGTGATTTTCACCGTCAGCTACCCCCGCACCCAGGAAGAGCCGGCCGAGGCGGCGGAAGAGGTGCCTGAAGCTGCGGCGGCTGAGGAGCCCGAAGCGGCGGAATAATCAAGATCTAACACAAAAACCACCGGATCAGCGCCCGGTGGTTTTTAGGTGTCCAGCAGCTTTACTTGTTCATCTCGTTATTCAGCGCTACGGCCTCATCCACCCACTCATAGAACAGGCCTTCTTCAACCACTGTCGCAATGACTCCGTTGATGGCCTCCAGAAGTTCCGGCTCGCCCTTGGGAACTGCCGCTGCGATGCCGGAGGATACATAGTCAAACTTGCCTTCGCAAATCACCAGTTCAGGGTAGTTGGCCACATATTGGTCGGCCACGACCGAGGCCAGCGCCAGGCCCTGGACCTTCTGGGTGAGCAGGTTCATAATTCCGTCAGGAATCAGGGTAATCAACTCCAGCTCGCTGTCTGGCAGCTGCTCAGTCACCAGGGTCTGTTGCAGGGTGCCGTTCTGGGCGGCCACCTTCTTGCCGGCAAAATCGGCCAGGGTTTTGAGGGTGTCCGCATCGTCCTTGTGGATGAGGATCACCTGGTTGGTTTCGTTATAGTAGATGTCGGTGAAATCCATGCTGGACAGGCGTTCCGGCGTGGGGTCCATGCCGGCGATGCCCAGGTCCACCTTGCCGGCAGCCACCGCGGCCAGCACCGCCTCAAAGCTGAAGGATTCAATCATCAGCTCCACCCCGAGCTGGTCGGCGATATATTGGGCGAAGTCCATGTCAGCGCCCACAGGGTTGCCGTCAGGTCCGGGGAACTCATAGGGGGCATAGTCCGGGGAGGTGCCCACCACCAGTTTGCCCGCCGCCTTGATGGCGTCCAGTCGGCCCGCCGCCAGGGATAAAGAGGTCAGGGAAAGGATCATGAGGGCGGCCAGCAGGCCCGCGAGCAGTTTCTTCATGGGGTCATCCTCCTTGATGTGATGGGAGCAGTGTACACCCCTTGGAAGTGCATGTCAATACATTCAAGGCGCAAAATTATAAAAATTTTCAACGAAGAGATTTGTCTAAATTGGCATTAGTAATTGAAATAAAAGAGTTTACAGGAAAACAAGAAACATTATTTAAACAAAAACAAACGCATAATATACACATGCTGCCGATGAAAGGGATTCGAAGTGTGCAGGCGAGGTCTGTAATCATAAAAATGCGGCTATTTTGCATAAATGGCTGTACATAGCGGAACAAATCTGCTATGATTGCCGTGCGAGTGCATAATAATGCAAAGCGGAAAGGATACCCATGCCCCAGATCAGCCTGCGCGCCGGCCAGTTTACCGAGTCTGTCATCAGGCGGATGACCCGTGTCAGTGACAGTGTCGGCGCCATCAACCTGTCCCAGGGATTCCCGGATTTTGACCCGCCCAAAGCCCTGCTGGAGGCGCTGGCGATGGTTTCCTTCAGCGGCCCACACCAGTATGAGATCACCTACGGCGCAGCCGGTTTCAGGTGCGCGCTGGCGGAAAAGCAGGGGGCAGCCATTGGCCTGGAGATCGACCCGGAAACCCAGATCCTGGTCACCTGCGGGGCCACCGAGGCCATGGTTTGCGCCATGCTGGCAGTTATCAACCCGGGAGACAAGGTGGCGGTCTTTTCCCCCTTTTACGAGAATTACTGGGCCGACGCCATCATTGCGGGGGCAGAAGCGGTGTTTGTGCCCCTTCACGCGCCCGATTGGCAGGTGGACTGGGAGGCGCTGGAAGCGGCATTCACCGCGGGTGCCAAGGCGCTGGTGGTATGCAATCCCTCAAACCCCACCGGGAAGGTGTTCACCCGGCAGGAACTCATGCGCATTGGGCACATGGCAAAGGAGCACAACGCCTGGGTGATCACGGATGAGGTGTATGAGCACATCGTCTATGCGCCCTATACCCACACACGCCTGTCCGCCCTGCCTGGGATGTGGGGACACTGCCTGACCGTGTCTTCCCTGTCCAAGACCTACTCCATCACAGGCTGGCGCCTGGGCTATCTGATCGGGCCGGAGGAGGCCTTGGATGCCGCGCGCAAAGTACATGACTTTCTCACCGTGGGGGCGGCGGCCCCGCTTCAGGCAGCAGCGCTGCCGGGGCTTCGGGCCGGGCCCGACTACTATGAGGGATTAAGGGCCCTGTACGCCGCCAAGCGGGAACAGTTCCTTTCTGGCCTTGATGGCATCGGCCTTGAGCATACCGTGCCCCAGGGCAGTTATTTTGTTCTGGCGGATATGAGCCGGTTTATGGACAAACCCCCGTTCAGGGGGCTTGATGACCTGGCATTCTGCGAGCGCCTCACCCGGCACATCGGCGTGGCTGCGGTGCCCGGCTCCAGCTTTTATCCCGATGCGGAAAAAACCGGGCTCATACGCCTCCATTTCGCCAGGAGTGAAGAAAGCCTGAAGGAGGCCATCAGCAGGCTGGGAAGGCTCAGTGAATGATGAAGAAACCAGCAAATCCGGCGGAATCCACCCTCACTGCACATCCGCCCTGCACTGTGGGGCCGACAGCCTATGACCGGGTGTGGGACGCCGTGCGCTTTTACGGCAACCGGGCGCTTCTTATCGGGGGAGAGAAGGCGCTGGCGGCGGGGCTCTATCCGCTGGAAAAGGCCCTGGACGGCTGTGGCGTGACGCTATCTGTATGGCCGTTCCAGGGTGAAGCCACCCGGGAGGTTGCAAAGGAAGCGGCGGCGTCCGCCAAGTCCCTGGGGGCTGATATCGTCTTTGGCATGGGCGGCGGGCGCGCCATCGACACAGCCAAGGCGGCTGCGCACTGGGCGGGGCTGCCGGTGATGGCTTTTCCCACCATCCCGGCCACCTGTGCCGCGGTCACGGCGCTGGCGGTGCTGCATCAGCCAGGCAAAGAGGCCTGCGACCCGTTTTTGTTTCTGGACGCACCGCCCGGGCATGTGTTCCTGCACACAGGGATCCTGGCGGCGGCGCCTGACAAGTATCTCAGGGCTGGCATTGGCGACAGCATCGCCAAGCATGTGGAATCCGCGTTCAAGGCGGGGCGGGAGGCCCTGGCCTTTGGAGACAGCCTGGGCTTGGCGATGGCCGCGTTTGGCTATGAGACCCTTCTTCGGGTAGGCGAAGGAGCGCTTCAGGACGCTGGGAGGGGCCTTGATACCCCGACTTTCCGCCTGGCCTGTGGGATTTGCGTCATAAACACCGGGATTGTGAGCCTCCTGGTGCAGGAACGCTTCAACGGCGGCCTGGCCCACGCGCTGTATTACGCCCTGGAGGAACTTCCCGCGTTGAGGGATCGGCTGCATGGCGAGGTGGTGGCCTGGGGCAGCCTGGTACAGTTGTGCCTGGAAGGAAAAGTGCAGAAAGCCTTGGCCCTTAATCAGTTCCTCCAATCTCTGGGGATTCCGGGCACCCTGATAGCCTATGGGCTAAAAGCGGATGACCCGGCGTTTATTTCCAGACTGCCCCGGGTATTGGGACAGCCGGACATGAAAGAAGCCCCTTGCCTGGTGGACGAAGCGATGCTTTACAGGGCGGTTCTGCTGGCGGAGTCGCTGGGTGTGAAGGCGG
>JAAYJP010000201.1 GCA_012522875.1 Clostridiales bacterium
AAAAAGACCCCGGGCCAGCCAGAAGCCTGCTTCCCGTGGGAGCGATTGGAGGTAACGGTCTGCCTGGCCGCTGGGAAATGTCAGGTAGTCACCATAAGATATCTGGTCCCTTGCCGACTCATTCCCATCCTCAGCACCAGGTGGAATATCATGGTTCCTGGGAATAAGCCAGTTGCTGCCAAGCTTGACAGCGCCCGGTATGACTCCGGCCAGGCAGCGGCGCTGTACCGTCCTTGGATGGACGCCCAGGACGGCAGCGTATTGTTCGGCAGACAGGTATTCCATATCGCCTCCTTGACGCACGGGAAAACCGTTTGTCGCCATCGCGACATGTGGAATGCGCCGGGGTTGATTGGGTTGCTATCGCTTCAATGGTGCTACATGCGCGCCGCGTATTTGTTTCCTACAGCAATATAATACAGTTTGAAAGGGAATGTCAAAGGAAGCGGCCTGGAAAGCAAAGAGCCACCGGAACAACCGGTGGCTGGGGCGTTTCCCTGGCGTCAGTTCATCGTAAACGAGACCATGCCGGCGGCGATGTATGCTGTCGAACCGTTTGGAAGCATAATCTGGTACCAGCCATTGGCCGGAATGCCCACCACTTCATAGACATTGCCAGGATCTGCTTTGCCGATGATGGCCGCTTTCATGGAGGGTTCCGCCCTCAGGTTGGCCTGGCGGATGTGGGTCACCAGAACAGTGCCAATGCCGGTATGGAAGGAACGGTAGAGGCGATATACGCCCAGAATGGCCTCCGCGCGGGTCAGGGGGTGGGTGGGGAAGAACAGATGCTCCGCGTCAATGTCCATCACGGGGTTTCCTGAGGTGGTGTCAGCATGGTCAAGCACGGCAATGACCATGTCCAGCAGGGAAAGCTGGCGCCAGTCCGCGCTTCCGGCAGTGCTCACAACCCCCGCGTACTCCTGGGCTTTTGTGATGTCAGCGGCATCGGCGATATAAGGGTCGTGGGAATGGTTCAGCCTGGGGTCTTCCTCACCCATATCGATCAGGGCGCCGTACATCTCTGCTGCCGCTACACCGCGCAGTACAATGTTGAACTGGGCACCGGCATTGGCCGCCTGATATTCTTCCAGAGTGAGGTAAACATGGCTTCTGATAGCGGCTGGATTCTTTGACTTCAGTCGGACGGCATTGGTGAGCAGGCCATCCAGCTCCTGCCAGGTGACATTGCCCTCGGAAACCATTCCCTGGGGTACAAGGCCCAGGCTGCGGGCGGCCTCGATCTCCCGGGCAATCAGCTCTGCCGGGGAAGGTGTGGCGGTGGGGGTGGGTTTTGGTGTCGGCTTTGCGGTGGGTTTTGGTGTGGGTGTGATGAAGGGCCTGGGCGGGCGATCGGTGAGAAACTCGGTTTTCACATAACCGTTGAACATGCCATACTGAATGTGGTACCAGACCATGCCAAGGATGTCCGAATACACGGTGACTTCGGCGCCATAGGGTATTTTGGTGAGCACCCTGGCGTTCGGGTCAGGCTCTTCACGCATATTCAATTTGTTCCCATCGGGGGTTATCACATACATGATAATGGCGTCCGGGTCATAGATGGAGGCAGCGGCGGGCAGCATGGCTGCCAAAAGAAAGACGGCGGTCAGGAGACTGAAAACTCTTTTCATGTGGTGTTCCTTCCTTTCATATTATGAACAACGGTTTGGGGTGGGATCAGGGTACTGCGCTGCGCACAAGCACACTTGGAACTTATCTTACCCATAAACATACACGGAATTGGCATCAAATACCAACATCGACAGTATGGGACCCGAAGCGTTGATGCACATGGCCCAAAAGGGCCATTTCAGGGCCTCAGGAGCTCAGCCAGTTTGGCGCGGCGATCTATCTCCAGTTTCGAAAAAATGGTCTTCAAGTGGTTTTTGACCGTCTGCTCAGAGATAAACGCGCGTTCAGCAATCTCCCGGTTGCGCAGGCCCTGGGCTGCCAATGCGGCGATTTGGCGTTCCCTATGGGTCAGGGAGTCGGGGAATTCACGCTGGCCGGCACTGCCCAGCCTGTAAAAAGAATTCCCGGAGGATGTTGGCCTAACGCGCGAAACACGCTTCAAAAACGCGCCATACTTCGCCCTTAGCGCAGGGTCATCAAACAGCGGGGCCAGGATTTCCCGATGCTGCTGGAACAGGGTTGACAGACCGTCAGGCGCGCCAATGGCCAGCGCATTGTCCAGTGCTTCCAGAGCCTGACTGTGACGGGAGAGGCCCAGGGAACATATGGCCAGGCTCACATTGAGAAAGCATTCGGCGGATTTGGTGCACAGCCTTCCATCCATCCGCAGGGTTGCTTCAATAATGCCAATTGCCCTGGCATAGTCTCCCTCCAACATGGCATCCATGATGGTGACATAGCGGATTATCATTGAAACGATATGCGGGGTTTCTTCCTGATGTTCGGATTGCCGGGCCCACAAGGGTTTTAGGTGGGTTTGCCGCATTTTGGCGCGCAGGAAACCCAGGCTGGCTTCAAGTAACGCCGCATTCATAGCGCTGCCCTGCATGAAAGGGAAGACGGCGGCCTTGTTTTCCAGACAGCTGATGGCGGTTTTCAGGCCTTCCACATCCGAGTGAAAAATGGCGATGCGCCCTAAGAGCAGTGCCGCTCCAAAGGACACGGTAGGTTGATTGGCATCTTCGGAAAGTTGGCTGGCCTCATATGCCAGCAGCTGGGCTTCCTCATAATCCCCGCGCATACAAGCGAGTTCTGCCCGGTAGAGAACATCGGCCCCGCCGGCATGCCCGCCTGTCAGCGAATTATACAAACGGATGGTTTCCTCCAGATCCCGGCCAATGCGGTCTCCTTCCCCCGGGACTGTATAAAATGAAAGCCACATGGACATGGACCCAAACAAAAAAGGTTCCTCTGGTGACACCACCCGGCAACGACCCCTGATCAGACGAGTTGCCTCGCTGAAGCGCTGGGCCATCGCCTGGGCGTCCGGATAGGCGGACAACGCGTCCATTACCAGCCACTCGCCCCAGAGCGCAGGGTCCCCGCTTTCATCAATGATTTGCCGCGCCTTCTCCATTGCTTCATCATATCCTGTGAAGTCCGACGCGGCAAACAGGTAGTAGGCCAGCCGCAACAACGAAATTGGGTATTTGGCCAGGACTGGCATGGGGCAGGACGCCAGGATCTCCCGGGCAACTGATGTAAAGGGCATTTTTCCCACCCTGGCAAGGCAGAGGTTAACCAGGGAGAGCGCCAGGATCTGTTCGTATGCCTTGATAGCGTGAAAACACGCGATGGCCTGGCAGAGATTTCCCCGGCCGGCGTACCACTTTCCAGCGCTCAGATATAAGCGCTGCCGCAGTTCATCCGGCGCGCTTCCAAGCCGAAGCAACAGGAAGTCCTGCAAAATGGTGTGGGCGTAATATGCGCCTTCGGCCGCGTCGTAGCGGATCAAGGGCGTCCGGCGGATTAATTCTCTCATTTGCGGGCTGAAAGCCTCTCCGGTCAGGTGTCCAAACTGTCCCTCAGAAATGGCTTCAAACAGGGCAAAAGGCAGAAGCAGCGCCTGTTCGGAGGGAGACAGGCGGTCAAAGTAGACATCCGCCAACAGGCAATCCACCCGGCAGTTTTCAGGCAGTGCTGCCATATCTCCGCCGCCTCGAACAAAGAGCGAGACCGCCAGCGGCCAGCCTTCGGTGCGGCGGCGATATGCTTCGGCCTCATCAGCGCTCATGGAGATGCCGGCCCTTGCAAAAACAGTTCGGATGTCCGGGGCGCTAAGCGTAAGCTCACTGGCGGTGATGCGGTTAAGATGATACAAGGCTCCCTCCGCCTCGCGTGCCCCGCGGAAATACTGGGTGGAGATGATGATATGAAGGCCAGGGCAGAGGGAATGCGTACAGGCCGTGGA
>JAAYJP010000202.1 GCA_012522875.1 Clostridiales bacterium
GATTCTCGCAGGTCTTCCGGCTGGGCATGTTGTCCGGGTCCGTAGTGATTACGATGGAATTCAGCCCCATCCCCCGCATCAGCGGCATCAGCCTCCCCACAGCCCTTGCCGCATAGCCCTGGCCCCGATACCCTTCATAAACCCGATAACCGATGTGCCCCAGGTAGTAGAGTTCCGGGCTTTCTCCCAAGCGAACGCTCACATAACCCGCGCTCCTGCGGCCATCGGGCGGGATGATGTCAAAGGTGAACCCTGCTTCAATGCCGCTCTCCTTGTCCCGCTGGCCTGATGCCACCAGGCGCAGGGTAAAACCCTTACCCAACAGCTCCGGTTTGGCTGTGAAAAGACGCCTGAACACATGCCCTCCCCGCCCAATATCGGGACGATTATAGCACAGCGCATATGGTGCTTCAAGCAAAGCGGCACCCTCAGTATGGGCCGGCAGCGGGAAACCGCCGCAAACACAAAAGGGAGAGGACGCCAGTCCCCTCCCGGATTGCCCGTGTGTGAGCTACTATTTGAGTTCAAACACCAGCGTAACTTCAGCGGATATGGCCACCTTGCCGGAGATGATGGGCGTCCCTGCGTCAGAGGACATGGCATAGCTCTCCCGGGCCATGTAGAGGTCGCCATAGGTCATGGGTGCCTGGATTTCCAGCAGTTCTCCCAAAGTTTTCCCCGCGGCCTCCGCCAGCATGGCGGCCTTGTCGCGGGCGTTTCCCACTGCCAGGGTGATGGCCTGCTTCGTCGCATCGGCGTTTTCAGAGGCCTGGAAAGTGAGGCTGTAGACATTGTTGGCCCCCTTGTCGGCGGCCGCGTCTATCACGCCGGACAGAAGTCCGAGATCCCGGATGGTCACATAGATCATGTTGGTCACCACATAAGGCGGCATCACGGGAGCGCCTGAGGAAAGGCCATACTCCACAGCCTGGTCGGTGTAGATGGAGAACATGCTGGTGCGGATGTCCTCTTCCTTGATGCCCAGTTCTTTGAGCGCACCAATCACATTCTGCATGATCCGGTCGTTTTCTCCCTGCGCCTCCCGGGCGGAGTTCCCCCGGGTCATGGCACCGATCTCAATGGTGGCGTAGTCCGCGTCGATGGATACAGTGGCTTGCCCGGTGACGGTGAGTCCGGGGCTGGTGTTTTGGGCAAGTCCAGAAACAGCCAGGGCAAGTACAAGAACACACACAAGTAAGGATGCAAGCAGTTTTTTTGTCATTTCTTAATTCTCCTTTTAATAATGGCCCGAACGATAAGGAATACAATCACGATGATGGTGATGATCGGCAGGATGGCCGCCAGAAAGACCGCGGCATCGGCCGCCCATTGGCGAAGCAGCTGCCACATGTGGGAAACACCGCTGAAGATGCGGTCCCAAAGGGTCTCCTGGCTGGCCTCGGCAGTGTCAAGGACGCTCATTTCTTTCAGCGTCATGGTGAGGGTGGCGTCGTTTACCCGGGAATCAATGCCCTGAAGCTGGCCGGTATAACTGTCAATGAGGTACTGGGTGTCGGCGATGGCGCTTTCAAGGCTGATCAAGTCCTCCACGCTCACCGCTTTTTCCAGCAAGGCCATCAAGCGTTCCATTTTGGCCTGCTGGGTCCTCAGCCTGCTGTCGGTGTCACTGTATTGCTCACTCACATCCTCAGCGGATTCGCTGAAGGCCTCAAGGTTCCCCAGGGTTTTGAGCATCCCGGCAAATGTGTCCAGCTGATCCGCGGGCAAACGAAGGGTGAGGTAGGCAGTGCGCAGGCCGTTTCCAGCGGTTCGAATATCAGCGTTTTCAATGCGCCCGCCAGCTGTTCCCAATGCGTTCCGGATGGCCTCATAGTCGCTCTGAAAGTTGCGGGTGGCGCTTGTCATGGAGATTCGGCGGATTATTTTGAGCCCCTGCGCCTCCTTACCTGTGGCCGTTTCGGCCGCCCACATCATGGGCTCGGCGGCATCAGGCGCAGGCTGGTATGTGGCCATGTCTTCACCCGTTCCGGCGCGTGAGTTGATGCTGCTATAGAAGCCGATGCCGCCCTCAGGGGCCTGGGCGCCTTCCTGGGTTCGCCTGCCCAGGGCGCGGTCCAGTTCATTGCCGGTTAACAAAGTGCCCACCAGCACAAGGGCCACCGCCGCGGCAGCTGCAAGCCATTTGGTCCAGCCCGGTGTTTTCTTCTTCATGGGGAACTCCTCCTGCTCTTGGATTTTGTGCCGCCAGGACGATGAGAATGTGGCGGGTACCTCGTCCTCCTCATTGATCCTCCGGCAATCTTCCAGCACGTTCAGGCGCAGGCGGCAGGCGGGGCACTCTTTCAGATGCGTTTCCAGTTCTTCCCGCTCTTCTGCATCCAGCACACCCGATAGGTGCTGCTCCAGGAGGGATTCAAAGGGGTCATGCCTCATGGTTTTCCCTCCTTTCCCCCTTATGACGCGCGGAACCCGGGAAAAGTTCCGGCTGACGGGATAAAATTTTCAGCATCGCGTCCCGGGCCCGGCTGACCCGGCTCTTGACCGTACCCAGGGGAACTTCCAGCACCTCCGCCGCCTCCTGGTAACCCAAGCCATTCAGGTCAACCAGCATCATGGCCGCCCGATAATCCGGTGCCAACTCGGAAAGTGCCTGTTTTATCAGCCGCCTGCGTTCGCTTTCTTCAAGGCGTTCATAGGCTTCCGGAGCCCCATCAGGAACTTCCCAGCCCGATTCGCGCATCACCTCCAGGGAGACGGTCTCATTGCGCCTCCGCAGCGCGTCCAGGCACACATTGGTGGCAATGCGATATAGCCAGGTGGAGAACTTGCTGCGGCCTTCAAAACCGGGAAAAGCCCTAAAGGCCTTGAGCAAGGCTTCCTGCGCGCAATCCTGGGCGTCCAGGTGGTCCCCCATCATGTTCAGGCACACATAATATACCTGCCGCTCCATGGGCAGAGCCAGCGCCTCAAAAGCAGCGATGGTTTCATCACGAGGGCGCGTAAAGGCCACCTCCTTTGCCATTTCAAGCAGTATACCCATCCATAAAACGCCAGCAGGTCCGAACTTCGTGCATCAATCAAAAAAGCTGGCGTCAAGCCGCCAGCCGAAAATCAATTTGCTTTCCTTTACATGCCAAACAGGCTCAGGATCCTTTGCAGGACTGTATCTGGTGCCTCTTCAGGAGCCAGAGATGCCGGAATCGTTTTTTTTGCGGGGATCTCCTCACCCAACAGCACAAACTGAAGGGAGCGCACAGTATTACGCCCATCCGTAAAGGAAATGACAGGCTGTCCCTGCATACGCAGGAGGAATTGCTCCATCATATTACCGGCCACCACCCCAAAAGGGGTGCCCTCCAGAGCCTGGGCGGCCATGTCCTGGTACATCCGGGCATCCAC
>JAAYJP010000203.1 GCA_012522875.1 Clostridiales bacterium
TCCGGGCTTACGGCCCTGGCCGGGGGCAGCCTCATCCTGCTGCTCATCTTCACCATGTTCTCTTCCCTCCTCCTGGGTATGGGCGTGCCCACCACGGCCAACTACCTGATAACCTCCACCATCATGGCGCCGGTGGTAGCCAGGGCGCTGGCCATCTTCCTGCCGGACGTCTATGGCGCACTTCAGGCGATAAGCCCGCAGCTGGCCATCCTGCCGGCCCATCTGTTTACATTTTACTTCGGCATCATCGCCGACATCACCCCGCCGGTAGCCCTGGCGGCCATGGCGGGCGCCGCCATTGCCAAGTCCAACCCCCTGCGCACAGGGGTAGAAGCCTCCCGGCTTGCCATTGCAGCCTTCCTGGTGCCCTACATCTTCGTCTACAGCCCCCAGATGCTCATGCTCAACGCCCAGTGGCATGAAATCCTGCTGATTACCGTGACCGCCCTGATCGGCATGTTTGGCATCGGGATGGCAGTGGAAAAGTTCTGGGAGCGGAAGCTGAACATTGTCCAGCAGCTCATGGCCCTGGGCGGAGGCCTGCTGCTGATCATCCCCGGGCTGGTCACCGATGCTGCGGGTTTTGCCCTCATCGCAGGCGTCATCATCTGGCAGAAGATTCAGATAAAGCGGGCGCCCTCCGAAGGTTCCCGCCTGCCGGCAAACCAATAAAGCTGGCAGAGGAGCAAGAAAATGAACAAAAAGCATATCGTCTGTTATGGCGATTCCAACACCTGGGGTTATGACGGGAAAACCGGCGGCCGCCTGGATGACGACAGCCGATGGACGCGGCTGCTCCAGGAGAAGCTGGGACCGGATTGCCTGGTGATGGAGGAGGGCTTAAACGGCCGCACCACCGTGTTTGAGGATCCGCTGGAAGAAGGCTTGAACGGCCTGACCTCCCTGGTGCCGGTGCTCCGTTCCCATGCCCCGGTTGACCTGATGATCCTGATGCTGGGCACCAATGACTGCAAGGCACGCTTTTCAGCCACACCCCACGATATTACCCAGGGACTGCGCCGCCTGGTGCTGAAGGCCAGGGGGATGGAGGTGTGGCGGGAGGCCCCCCGGCTGATCATCATCGCTCCCATGGTGATGGGCGAGGGGCTCTACAAAGTACCGGAGGTTGCAGCCTCCATGGGGCCGGGCTGTGTGGAGAAATCCAGGGAGCTTCCGGGGCTGATGCTCAGGCTTTCCCAGGAACTGGGCTGTGCCTTCCTGGACAGCAATGTGTCAGTCGTTCCCAACACCACCGACTTCATGCACATCGCCCAGGAGTGTTCCGAAGCCCTGGCCCGTAAGGTGGCGGAGGCATCGCTGAAGCTTTTGGCCCGGACAAATTAGCCGCATAGGCTGGACAGGGCAGTGCGTCTGTTGTAAAATCCCCCCTTGAAAGCCACAAACGCGACGCCAGACGGAGGGCAGTGATGCACGAGAATGTCTTCATCTTCGAACACCCGCTGATTCAGCACAAGGTCTCCCTGCTGCGGGACAAAACCACCTCCATGAAGGATTTCAGGGACCTTCTGGACGAGTTGTCCATGCTCATGGTTTATGAAATCACCAAGGATTTCCCCCTGGTAGAGGTGGAGATCGAGACGCCCATGGCCAGGGCCAAAACCAAGGTGCTGTCGGACAGAAAGGTCTCCCTGGTGCCCATCCTCAGGGCTGGCATCGGCATGGTGCACGGCATCCAGCAGTTGTTGCCCAATGCCAGGGTGGGGCATATCGGCCTCTATCGGGATCACGAGACCTGCCAGCCGGTTGAATACTATTGCAAGCTTCCCCCTGACATCGCCGAGAGCACTGTCATCATGCTGGACCCCATGTTCGCCACCGGTGGCAGTATCTCCGCGGCACTGAAAATCCTCAAGGACCGGGGCTGTGAGGACATTCGACTGGTGTGCATCGTGGCCGCGCGGGCGGGCGTGGAGCGCATCTGCCAGGAGCACCCGGACGTGAAAATCTACTGCGCCGCCTTTGACGAAGTGCTCAATCCCAATGCTTATATCGTGCCCGGCCTGGGGGATGCGGGCGACCGGCTCTTCGGGACAAAGTAACGGCCTGAATGCATTTTTCCGGGCGCCTCGCAGGCGCCCTTTTTGTAATCGGGTATACTCTCCCCACCAAAGCAAGGGAGGCCATAATGCCTGAGAATAAAACAAAACCCACGGAACAAGCCCCGGAGGAATTTATAAGAGACTTGCCCGGCGGCAAGAAAGCGGACGCCCTGGCGCTGATGCGGCTTATGGCTGAAGTTACAGGCGAAGCGCCTGTGATGTGGGGCGGGAGCCTTGTAGGCTTTGGCAAGTACCGCTACCGTTATGCCTCGGGACACACAGGTGAATCTGCCCGGGTGGGTTTCAGCCCCAGAAAACAAGCCCTGACGCTGTACCTGGGTTACAGCCTTGAAGCCCTGGAGAAGGAACTGGAGGCGCTTGGCAAACACAGCCGGGGCAAGGGTTGCCTGTATATCAAGCGTTTAAGCGATATCGATGAAAAGGTGCTTCGCCTCCTTGTGAAAAAGGCCTATGAGGAAGCCACGGACTTTGACGCCAGGGAGGCCGTGGGATGACAGCACCTGTCAATCCAGGCGCTCTGGCGGCGGGCACGGGCATCGCCTGGGATACCTGGCTGAGGCTGCTTGATCCATTTTCATCAGAAAACCACGCCAGGCTTGCGGAAGAAGCCCAGGCCTTGATACGCGCACAAGGAAAAAGCGACAACCCCGCCTGGTGGGCCCAGAGTGTGGCCGTTGCCTACGAGCAGCATTTGGGACGCCGCGTCCCCGGACAGCAGCAGGATGGCAGCTTCGCCATCAGCCTCAGCAGGACTCTTCCAGGGTCTCCCGAAAAATGGCTTGAACAGTGGCAGAAATTGGCGGATGCCCGCCGCACCCACCGGGAAGCGGCGGCCACGGGCATGCCCCGGGTAAGCCGGACAGCAAAGTGGGTCTACTGGCGTTTGGCCCTGTCTGATGGGACGCGCGTTGTCTTCAGCATCCAGCCGAAGCCTGGAAACAATGCGGCGCTCACGCTCAGACATGAGCGCATCCTGTCCCAGGGGGAAGCCGCCCTGTGGCGGAACTACTGGAAAGAATGCATCAACGCGTTATAACCTTGTCCAAACGACGCCGCTGGGATATCATACAGGCAGCGTTTATTATTTCGCCCTGAAAAAGGAGAGTGCCATGTCCGGATGGACCCCTCAGCAGCAACTGGCCATTGACGCCCGCAATCCCCGGGTGATGGTTTCAGCCGCGGCAGGGTCTGGCAAAACCAGTGTCCTGATAGCGCGTGTACTGGGCATGCTTAAAGAGGGACTCTCCCTGGACAGGCTTCTGGTCCTCACCTTCACCAACGCCGCCGCAGGCGAGATGCAAAGCCGCCTGTCTGAGAAACTGGAAAAGGAAGCAGCGCAGGAGCCAAAGCTGGCCAAGCAGCTGAGCCTGGTGGAGCGTGCCGATGTCACCACACTGCATGCTTTTTGCGGCAAGCTGGTGAAGCGCTACTTCCATGCCGCGCAAACTGACCCCAACTCCCGCGTTGCGGATGAACAGGCTGCCAGCGTCCTGTTTAACAGGGCGCTGGACGAGGCTTTGGATGCCCTCTATGAGAATCCGGGCGAGGACGGGCAAAACCTGATTGACCGCTTCAGGGAAGCGGAAATCATCCAGATGGCGATGCAGTTGCACAACTTCCTGATGGCGCAGGCGGAGCCCTGGCTCTGGCTTGAAAAAAGCCTGAAATACCCGGATGGGGATGCGCTCTGGCGCCATCCCTGGGCCCAGGTGATGCGCCAGGAGGCAAAGCTTCTTCTTCAGGGTGCCCAAAGCCTGGTGGATGAGGCGGAGTCCCTGTGCCTTATGCCGCTGGGCCCGGCACGTTACCTGGACGCCCTTCGGGACGACCGGGCGCTCATGACGGACTGCCTCAGCGCCCTGTCAAACGAAAACGAAAGCCCCATCCCTTCCCCCATCTTCACCCGCCTGGCTACCCGCCGCAAGGCGGAGGAAAGCCCCGGCCTGGTGAAGCGCGCCAAAGACCTGCGGGACGCGGCCAAAAAGGCCGTCACAGAAGCCCTGGCGTTGCTTCCGGAGAGCCTCCAGAAGGCGGATGAATGGGCGGAAGAATTGGCGCTCAGCCTGCCGCCTGCCCGCGCCCTTGGCCGCCTTGTCCGGGAAACCCACGCGCGTTACCAGCAGCTGAAGGCGGACAGCGCCCTGTGGGATTACAACGATCTGGAGCATTTTGCCCTGAAGGCCTTGAACCACCCGGATGTGGCGGCGGAGGCTGCAGGCAGCTATGACGCTATCTTTGTGGACGAATACCAGGATATCTCCCACATTCAGGAGGCCATCATCAGGCGGCTCCATGACAGCAGCAATTCCCTTTTTATGGTGGGGGATGTCAAGCAGAGCATCTATCGCTTCCGCCTGGCCGACCCCAGCCTGTTTCTCACGCATTACCGCCGGTTCAGCCGGGACGCCGGCGGGGCGGAGCGTTTGATTCCCCTTAGGGAAAACTTCCGCTCACAAGCCAACATCCTTCACGCGGTGAACCTGATCTTTGAGAACACCATGCGGGAAGGTGTCACGGAGATTAGCTACGATGAGGAAGCCCGCCTGAGACCCGGGAGAAATTCAGTGGGCGGGGAACCGGTGGAATTGTGGCTCATTGACCGAAGCCAAGCCGAAAGCCCTGGGGAAACGGAGGCTGATGCGTCCGCACCGGAGGACGAGGCGGAGGAAGAAAGCGTTCCCGATGTGGTGGAGAGCGCCTTTGACTATGAGGCGCGGCTCATCGCCCAGCGCATTCTCGCGCTGCGCCGGGAGGCCATTCCGGATGAAAGCGGCAACCCCCGCCTGATCCAATTCAGGGACATCGCGGTGCTCCTGAGGCGGGGGGTGCGCCGGGCCTCGGCCGTGGCACGGGTGCTTGGGGAGGCGGGCATCCCCGCCTATTCGGATGCGGACAGCAGTTTTTATGGCCTGCCTGAAGTGCGGGACGCGATGAATCTCCTCAGGGTGCTGGATAACCCGTTTGACGATGAGTCCCTGCTGGCTGCCCTGGCTTGCCCGGTTTTCGGCTTTTCCCCCACCCAGCTGGCGGCACTCAGGAAGTACAACCTGGACAGCCGGATGCCCCTGCACCGCAACTTTTTTGCCCTGGCGGAAGAAAACCCGCGGGTGGGGCAGGCGGCAGAGCGCCTCGCCCAGTGGCGCTTCCTGGCGGAAAACCTGCCGCTGGAGCGTTTTGTGCGCCGCCTGCTTCGGGAATCGGGCCTCTACACCCTGGCCGGTGCCCGGCCGGAAGGCGAACTGCGCCGGGCGAACCTGCGCATGCTGGCCTCCCTCGCGGCACCCGCGCCCGACCCCCAGACGCTAAGCGGTTTCATCAAGCGGGCCGATGCGGCCGGGAAGGCCGGCCGCCAGCGCAGCGCCAGCCTGGGTGAGAATGAGGATGTGGTCCGAGTGATGACACTGCACGCCTCAAAAGGCCTGGAATTCCCGGTGGTATTTCTGCCGGACCTGGCAGCGGATTTCGGCCGGAAAGGGAAAAAATCCTCCTTGTTTCTGGATGCTCACACCGGTATGGCGATGACCCTGGTGAAGCCAGAGGAGCGGCTGAAGAAAGATACTTTCGCCACCCGGGCCATCGCGGCCAAAAAGAACCGGGAGGAGATGAGCGAGGAATCCCGCCTGCTCTATGTGGGAATGACCCGCGCCAAAGAGCGGCTGATTCTGGTGGCTTCCCCTTCAAACCAGGCATCCTGCCTGGCCCGCTGGGAGCGTCCGCGGAACGATTATGCGGTGGGCAGCGCCACCTGCATGATGGACTGGATCGGCGCGTGTTTGCATGAAGCCCTTGCCCTGGGCCGTGACACGGCGTTTGCCAGGGGCCCAAGCCACTGGATGGTATACCACCAGGATACTGGCAGCCTGCCGCAGGCAGGTCAGGCAACCCAGGCACCTCTTCCGGAGTTCCCGGATATACCCCCTTCCGAGGCCATCAGTGCCCTGTTTGAGGGCGCACCTGACGCCCCGCAGCTGCCGATGAAAAGCTCTGTGACGGCGCTGATCACCGGCCGCCTGGGGATGCTGGCGCAAGAAGAGGAGGAAACGCCCGGTACCAAGCGCCGGGAGATTGTGAAGCCTCTGCCGCTGGCCCCATTGCCCCGGCTTCAGGGTGACAAGCCCCTTTCCGCCGCCCAGCGGGGCATTGCCACCCACCGGGCGCTTGGGGCGCTGGATACCGCTGCTTTTATTGGCCTTGAAGGGGAGGCACTAAGCCGGAAACTGCAGGGTGCCCTGGATGGATTGGCTGCTTCGGGCCTTCTGCGCCACCAGGAGCGCGTTGCCATTGACACTGAGGCCATCACCGCCTTTTTGGCGGGCGATTTGGCACGGCGCATGGCGCACTGCGCCGAAAAGCACCGGGAGTGGCCCTTCACACTCAGGGTGGAAGGGGGCATGCTGCTCCAGGGGGTGCTGGATGCCTGTTTTCTGGAAGACGGCGCCTGGGTGCTGGTGGACTATAAAACCGACCGGGGGGAGCCGGACGAACTTCGGGAGAAATACACTGCCCAAATGCGCTGGTATATGCGCGCCCTGCGGGACATCACAGGGCTGCCTGTCAAGGAAGCCTGGCTCTATCTGATGCACTGGCGCAAGCCCCTTGAGGTGACCGAGGAGGCTCCCATCCGCCTGCGCCCAGGCGCGTCCTTGCCAAGGGGAGTTCGACAGGATAGAATACCAGGGCAGTAAGGAGGGAGCGGAACCATGAAAACCAAAGGCATCAAAATCGTGGCCGACAACCGCCGCGCCCGCCATGACTATTTCGTGGAAGAGAGCTATGAGTGCGGGATTGAGCTCAAGGGCACAGAGGTCAAGTCCATGCGCCAGGGCAAGGTGAACCTGAAAGAGTCCTACGCCCGGGTCAAGGACGGCCAGGTATGGGCGGAAGGGATGCACATCAGCCCCTATGAGCAGGGCAGCATCTTCAACGCCGACCCGTTAAGGCCCAAGCGGCTGCTGCTGCACAAAAGCGAGATCCGCAAGCTCCAGGCCCAGGTGATGCGCCAGGGCATGACGCTCATCCCGCTGAAAATCTACCTCAAAGACGGCAGGATGAAGCTGGAGCTGGGCGTGTGCCGGGGCAAGCACCTGCACGACAAGCGGGACGATATCGCTGACCGGGACGCCAAACGCGACATGGAGCGGGCGCTTAGGCAAAGCGTCCGAATCGCTGAATAAAAAAGGCATCAAACACGCCGCCCCGGGAATGCCGGGCGGCGCGTTTTCTATGGGTGGGATCCGCCCTGCTCAGGGCTCCTTCCAGGCCGCCCGGGAGGCCTCCGCCACGCAGGCCTGGTGGGTGTCGCTGACACGCTGGGAGCCATCGCCCCGGCTGCCCAGGAAGTGGATGCAGAAGTGCCCGGGCATGCCGTTATCCTTGATGGTGCTGAAACCGTGGGGCATTCCGTTCATGGACGCAGCCAAGACCCTGCCCTGGTAACGGATAAGCAGCGGCCTGCGGTCCCAGCTCCATTCGCCTCCATAAGCCGTGTGCATGGCATCGGTGTCAAAGGGGGTCAGCGGTTCCGCGTCCAGGTGGCTGTATCCACCCATGCGCCGGGCATTGAAGGTGATGCCGGTGCGCACATCCTGCGCCCGGAACACCGCGCCCCAGGGGACCAGCTCACTGCCGCCGCCATACCAACCAGGCATCTCAGTGGCGCCCTCCCTGTCCAGGGCCTTGCCGAACAGCACCAGCAGGGTGTCGCGGCCGGCCCGGCCGTCTGCCAACAGCCCGTGGTCAGCCTGAAAGTCCATGAGGGCGCCAAGCGTCTCCCAGGTAAAAACCCCCTCGGTTTCCCCCAGGCCATAGCCCCGGATCAGCAAACGCTCCTGAAGTGCCCTGACATGCGTACCCGCATCCCCGGGGCCGGAGGGCTGCGGCAATCCTACGGCCGGGACTGCGTCCACCCCAACGATCAGGCCCAAGGCCAGCGCAAGCGATGCCGCTTTGCGCGCTGTACCGCTGTTCATCTTTCAAGCCCCGGCGGGTATACGCCGGAAAGGAGCAGGCGTTGTGTTTCCTCATCCGCTTCGCCGCTGGCTTTCAAGCCCAAGGCTTTCTGGTATTCCGCCAGGGCGCTTCGCACGGCTGAACTGAGCTTGTCACTGCTGTCCAGTTTCCTGAGAAAGCCCATTTCCGCCAGCAGCGCCTTGATCCGCGGGACATCCGGGCTGGCGCCGTTTTGCTGGATTGGTGAAAATTGCCGGGCAGACAGGTCCAGCACATGGCGGCTGTTGGGATCAAACCACAGGGGGCTTTCCGACCTGGGCTGGTAGACGATCAGGGGCTTATCCCCTTTGTCGATGATGCAGGCGATCAGCGCCGTCTGCTCCCCCCCTTCAAAAAGATTGCGCAGCGTTTCCGTGGAGTTCAGCAGGTAATGGGGCAAATACTCTGCCCCGCTGGCGCTGACGAAGCTGAAATCCCCTTCGCTGATATCCGCCTTGCCCTCCGGCGCTTCCAATGCCTTTACCCGCAGCCAAACCAGCAGGTATTCCTGGGTTTTCAGCGGGGCGACATTGTATTTCGTCATCTCCTGCGCCCGGGCCAGGGCTGCCTGGCCCCTTAAGGCCAAAACCATCTCCATTTCAAAGGCCGCGTAGCCCGACCAATAGGAGCCTTTATACTTGGCCGTCACGCCCAGCGGGGCCGGGTCACCCCGGCTGGCAGCATAGGGCTCGGCCTGCAACGGGGTTTTCTCAGGCAGGCTTGGCAGGACCAGGGAAGCGGCGATTACCGGGGCCCCGCTTGCCAGCGGGTCCTGGCCGTCAAAAGCGCTCAATCCCTCAAAAACCCCATAGACCCTTACCGCGTCCCCTGAAAGCAGCAGCTCCTGACCATCCCCGGGCGTGTAATCAACCAGAAAGACCCGCCCCGGGTTTGCTGCCAGCGAGACAAAATACCTGAATTCCTGCCCCGCCTCCATCGCTTTGAGGATATCCCCCTCCAGCTTCACTTTTCCCAGCAGGTGTGCCTGCGGGTTCCGGGCGAACTCCTCGCCGTCACCAGCATCCAGATACCCCTGGGCATCTTCCAGCCGCAGCAGCCTGATCTGCGCGTCCACTTCCTGCCGCAGGGCTTCCAGCTCCTTCAGGCTCAGCGCATCCAGGCTTTCCCCGGATACGGCCAGCCCTGTCCATGGAGATATCAGCAGCAGGATAAGCAAAAGAATCATGCCGGCCCTTTTCACGATATGCCTCCCAATACGCGTGCGTTTGCCCTGCCTGCGGCGGCGCTTTGATTACTGACCCTATTATAATGAGTATGCCGCCCTCTGGCAACGGTTCAATGGTTACATGCGGCGACCCCTGAGACCTGCCCCTTGATTGTTCCCGGTCCGCTCCTGTGGTATAATGGTGTTGGTGGAAAGCCGCCCTGATTGTCGGCCTTCCCCCTGTGGGGGTGCACCGGTTTCGACGGGGATCGTCGGGTGCATGGCAAGCGAGCCGCGGCCCCTGTACCGCGTAAAAACGGGGAAAATAATTAACTGACAACAATCAGCAATTAGCTTTCGCGGCCTAAGCCCGCGAACGTCGGCCTCAAGCGCTCACGGCTTGTCCAACCGGCGCCAATGATGTGAGGAACAGGGCCACCTAAGCTTTGCGGTGAACCCGGTAAAATGAAGCTACCAACCCCGGCAGCCTGACGGAGGGCGGCCGGATAAGGGAATTTTAAAGCACCGTCTGCGCTCGGAGAAATCCATGATCCTGAATCTTCGGACAGGGGTTCAATTCCCCTCACCTCCACCA
>JAAYJP010000204.1 GCA_012522875.1 Clostridiales bacterium
CCGGGCTGCATTGGGGGTCGCATTCCCGCCAGTGGGGCTTGCAGTGGGGATCGCACCTGGGGCTGCAGTGCGGGTCAGTCGGGTCACAGATGTTCACCGGGCTGCAGATGGGGCTGCAGAACCCTCCCGCCACCCGGTCCAGCTTTTCATCGGTGATCTGCTCGATGCCCGCTTCCCTCCTGAGTTCCTTCACAGCGTGGCGGTATTCTGCCGCGCTGAAAGAAAAACCGGCTTCCTTGATGAGGGTTTCCAGTTCCGCGCTGTCCCTGGCTTCCGTGAAGCGCTTTTTCATGGCCGTATCCCGATCCAGCGCCTGGAGAAATTTCTCAACCTGTTCTTTCATAGCATGTTTTCACTCCTTGTATTGCTCAATGCATTTCTTCCTTCTGTGCCAGCAGCTTGTCCGCCAGGGAATCATCCCACAGGCCGGTCGTGGGGTCATAGGCACAGTACCAGGGCTTGTCAAATCTCCCACGGCCCATGGAATCGGGGCGGCAATCGAAGCAGGCGTAGCGGTATTCGCAATCGCGGCAGCCTTCGATCCTGTCCTTGGTCATCTCCAGTATGTCCGCCTGCAGAAGCTCTCTTAAGGTGTGGCCAACCAGGTTACCATGGCTGAATCTGCGTTCCATCACGCAGGGGTACACCTCCAGGTCAGCGGCGATATACAGTTTGGTGCCAAAACAGTTGTGCCGCTTCATGGCCCCCTGCACCGACCCTTTATGCAGGGGGCGGCTGAACCAGCCCGTCCTGGTGACAATTTTCCGCGCGATCAGATCCTTGTTCAGAAGCTTCAGGCTGGCCCTGCCCACCAGGCGGACCGGGTCCTGCTTGCCTTCCAGGCTGAACAAATCGCCCTGCTTTTCGCCCATACGGACGCCGTCCATGCACACAGTCGCGGTGCGAAACGGCACTGCTTTTTCCTTGAGGAGGGCAAGGCCACGGGCAGTCAGGGCGTGCGCGCCGGAAACACCAGTCACCTTGTCATGTTCAGCCGCGTCATAGGAGTACACCGAAGCGGCGATCCTGATATCAAATTCCTTGAAGAAAGAAGCCCATTCCCCGCTGATCAAAGTGGCATTTGTAAAAACTTCTACAAATTCAAAATCAGGGCGGGCCAGCGTGATCATGTCCCTCAGCCGGGGATGCATCATGGGTTCGCCGCCGATGAACTGGATCTTCTTTATGCCACCCGCTTTAAGCTGGGCAATCACGTGGAGGTAGTCCTCCCAGGCCATTATCCTGCCGGATATGCCGTCATTGGCTTCTTCGTAGCAATGCAGGCATTTCAGGTTGCAGCGGTCGGTCACTTCCAGCCAGGCAAAATCCATGCCCAAATCGGGCGTGTCTCCCGGGGCTTCATGCCCCTCCGGCTTCCGGCATAAAGCGGGCGGGTAGATCCGCTCCATTTCCAGAAAACGCTGTGTCAACGCTTCCCCTTCGGACAATTCCGGGACCTGGCCGGTGTCATCGGTGGCTTTCAGCCGCTTGAGCACATCCAGCGCCTGGTCGGTGATGCTGTACAGTTTCCCGGTGGCCAGGTTGTAGACGGCATGCCTTACCGGGCCGCTTACCACAAACACATCTTCATTCAGGTAGAACAAAACTGGGCCCCCTTCTTCCGCCGGTTTTTTGCTGTTCAGCAGCGCGGCCAAAAGCACAGGTGCCGCTTTGGCTGTTTGGCCCGCCCCTGGCTTTTGTGCCAGCTGGTGAACTGGTCAGGGCTGTTCAAGGCGCTTATTTTCCTTCCAAGGCTTGCGCACATTCTAACACAGGGTGCCGGAGCGCTCAAGGGAATCAGCGGTGCATTCATCAATTGCGATGTTTCCCTTCCGCACTGCGATTCATACGCCAGCTTCATTTCACTCCCGCAAAAACACCTTGATGTCGATTTTCAGCCAGCCTCCCCGCATCTCCCTGGCCGTGATCTTCCCGAACAGCAGCTTTCCCGCGTCCATCAGCCGGGCGAAGACGGCATTGTCCGCCTGGGGCACATAGCCGATTTTCACGCCGTCGGCGTTCCTGATGGCAATGGCCATGCCGTCATACGGGTTGGCCGGCTCGCGGATAAACGCCAGCCGGTCATCCGCATTCAGGTGGGGCGCCAGTTCCCCGATGCCCTCCACATGGCTGGTTCCCGCCACATGGGTGTCAAAGAGGAAGATGTCCCGCTCAAACGGCCTGGGAATGCCCGGAAGGCCGCCTTTGCCATGCAGCAGGCTGACCACGTCGCTTCCTTCGTTTTTTGAGAGCTCATTCATCGTTTCACCCCGTCATTTCACGGATCCTGGCCTGGCAGGCGGCCAGGGCCTCCTGCCACTGCGCGATGGCGGCCTCAAGCTCCGCCTTGCGCGCCCCGATCTGTTTTTCATCCCGGACAAACGCCTTCATGGTGTAGGGATATTCCGCCCTGATCCGGGCAATCCGGTCCCTCAGACCCTCCAGCAGGCCCTCAAGCCGTGCCTTTTCCCTGGCCAGGGCTTTTATCCCGTCCTCCCGGGCATCCGGGGGGGCGGTGTCGCCGGCCATGGCGCTGATGAGGTTCAGCCCGTCCAGGTCGCCGTTTTCATAGGCCGTGACCGCGTTATAGAACAGCTGCAGCCTGGCCCCGCCCAGCTCCGGGTGCAGGTCGGGGTGCAGGGCCTTCACGATGTTCCGGTAGCGCTTCTTCAGTTCCCGGGCCTGCTCAACAGACAATGGCTGCCCGCGGCTGCGCTCAAGGGCCGCGTTCACACGGCCGATCTTCTCCTCCAGCCGGGCCTGGTATTCCGCGAACTGGGCGTCCAGGGCTTCCTCGATTTCGGGCAGGGACACCCTTTCCTGCCGGTTTTTCCTGGCCTGGATCATTTCAGCCTTGCGCCTGAGCCTGAGCACCCGGCACTGGAGCCGGAAGGCCTTGTACTCCAGCCCGCCAACCGCCAGCATATACAACATCTCGATGTTCCGGCATTCCACCAGCAGAAGCTCATCCTTTTCAAGCACCAGCATGCTCAGCTCGGTGCGCAATTTGCCCACCGCGGCCTTCAGCTTCTCAAAGTCCGGGTAGTGGATGAGGGGGCCTGGATCAGCCTTGTTGCCGCCCGCTGGTCTTTTCTCCATAGGATATTATTGAACCTTCTTTCGGGGACATCTGCCTGTGCCATCACACACGCGCCTGCCGCATGCCCGCATATTTTCAGCATCAGCGGTTCCGCTCATGCAATAGCCCATGCTCCCCACAGCCAACCCTCCCATCGCCTTTTTTGCCCAAAGGCCCTAGGGTGATATATGCACTTCCCTGATCATATCACGAATATGAAGAAAATTCAAAGAAACCGGCCGGCCCAGGCCAAAAACCCCGGGCGCCGCCTGCCGTGCCGGGCTGTCCGGATGCCCGGTGATCCCTGAGGCTGGCCGCGGCCGGCGCTCGCGGCTTACAGTGCGGGGGATTCCCCCTCTGGGCGAAGGGGCCTCCGGCGGCTTGCCGATGCCCGCATGGTCAGGGCAGGGGGGCGCGCTTCAGGATGCCCTGCCGGCACGGGAAAGCGCGGCCGCAGGAGGCCACAGCATGAGGGGATGAAACGAAAAAAGGGCCCGGAAAGGGGCCCTTCTTTGAAGGAACGCCTTATGCTTTCTTTTCCCTCTTGAAGCACATGAACCAATCCAGGCAGTACTTGTCCTCGTCCTTGCTTTCCATGCGCTCCTTGGCGGTGCCGCAGGACCCGGCGGTGGGGATGATAACATCCTCTCCGGGCCGCCAGTCAGCGGGGGTGGCCACTTTATCCGCGTCGGCTTTCTGCAGCGCCTGGATGATGCGTTTGATCTCATCAAAATTGCGCCCGGTGGAAAGGGGATAATACAGGATGGTGCGGATTTTGCTCTCCGGATCGATCACGAATACGGCGCGGACAGCCTGGGTATTGGACTGGCCCGGCTGCATCATCCCATACTTGTTGGCGACGTCCATCCGGATGTCCTCGATCAGCGGGAACTTGACTTCCACGTTCTTCATGCCCTTCCACTCCAGTTCCTGGATCCTGCGAAGCCAGGCGATGTGGGCGTACAGCGAGTCAACGGAGAGGCCGATCAGCTCGGTATTCATCGCCTTGAACTCATCCGCCATCGTGGCGAAGGTCATGAATTCCGTGGTGCACACCGGGGTGAAATCCGCAGGGTGTGAGAACAGGATGACCCACTTCCCCTTGTAATCCTCCGGAAAATTGAGGGTCCCCTGTGTGGTTACGGCGGTGAATGCGGGCGCCATATCCCCGATGAGCGGCATGCGGTTGTAGGTAACAGTGCTTGTGTTTTCCATGGTATTTCCCCTTTCGTTTACGACATAAGCCGGTTATATTATATTATTACCCCGTCCGCCTGCTTGCTAAACCAGAGCAGCCGGCAAAACAGACTTCGCCTTTCCATTGGGGCTGCCCCTTCCATCTTCTGTTCCGGGCTTTGCCTCATTGACAAGAGAATGCTTTTTCTTTAGTCTTGGAGCGGACCCTGACATGAGGAGGATATCTATGGACTTTGGAAAAGGATTTGGCGGGCCATCGGGATCCCAAGGCGGGTACGGAGCATCCTATGACCCCAAAAAAATCAAACGCTATATCATCATCGGTGTGATCGCGGCGCTCGTTATCGCCATTGGCTCCACCAGCTGGTTCACGGTGGATGACAAACAGCAGGCGGTGATCACAACCTTTGGAAAGGTGACCGGCGTCGCGGACGCCGGCGTGCATTTCATGCTGCCCTTTGGCATCCAGCAGGCGCACAAGGTGGATGTCAATGTGTTCCAGCGCATAGAGCTGGGCTACCGGACCAGCACGCAAACCCCCGCCGGGTATGTGCTGGTTGGCAACGAAAGCATGATGATCACCGGGGACTACAACATCGTCAACGTGGAGTTTTTTGTGGAATTCAAGGTGTCAGACCCGGTCAAATACCTTTATTCTTCCTACGAGCCGGAGAATATTCTGCGCAACCTGTCCCAGAGCCAGATCCGCAATGTGGTGGGTTCCACCAATGTGGACGCGGTGCTGACAGACGGAAAAGAAGCCATCCAGATGCAGGTGCGGGAATTGATCGTGGAACTGCTGGAACAGTATGACATCGGGCTGATGCTCACGGACGTCAAGATCCAGGACAGTGAGCCGCCGACAGAGGAGGTCGTCTTCGCTTTCAAGGCCGTGGAAACAGCCAAACAGAACGCTGAGACGGTCATCAACGAATCGCGGGCCTATCAGAACTCCAAACTGCCCGCCGCCAACGCCAACGCGGACCAGCTGATCCAGAACGCCGAGTATCTCAAGCAGCGGCGCATCAACGAAGCGATCCAGCAGGTGGCGATGTTTGAAGCGATGTATACGGAATATGAGCTCAATCCGGCCATCACGCGCTCACGCATGTACTATGAAGCGCTCTCCCAGACCCTGCCGGGCGTCAAGCTCTATGTGGACCTTTCACAGGGCGGGGTGCAGAAACTGCTGCCCATTGAGAGCTTTGCCGATTTGGATGAAGCCGGGCTTGCGGATCCCGCCGGCCTGGAAGGAGGCTCAAAATGAAGAAAAAGATTTTGCTTTACGGCACCGCCATTATCGTGGTTCTGGTGGTTGTCCTGCTGTTCTCATCCGTCTATATCGTCGCTGAAAATGAGTACGCCACCATCGTGCGCTTCTCAAAAATCATCGAAACAACCTCGGAAGCCGGCATTCACCTGAAGGTGCCTTTCCTTGACACGCAGCGCTCTTTCCCCAAAGCGATCATGCTCTATGATATCAAGCCCTCGGAAGTGCTCACCTCCGACAAGCAGAACATGACAGTGGACTCCTATGTGCTTTGGAAAATAGACGATCCCAAGCTGTTTTTCCAGACGCTGGGCAGCCTTCCGGTGGCCGAGCAGCGCCTGGACGCGTTCACCTACAACGCCCTGAAGAACATCATGGGCACCGTGGCGCAAAA
>JAAYJP010000205.1 GCA_012522875.1 Clostridiales bacterium
CATATCAGCTTTTCCCCTTTTCGGTTTAGTTGGTGTCAGCGCGCAGGGGACCGGCCAGTTCATTCATATAGAACAGCTTGCCGGGCAGGGTGGGGATATGGCTGGAGGTAACGGCCTTGTCCGGGCCATAGCGCAGCGTCATCCAGAAGGACATGCCCTGCCACTGCATCCCGCGGGACAGGATACCGTCCGCGCCGCCGATGGCGTAATCTGTGCCAAGAATGATCCCGGGGCCAATGGTGTTGGCGTAGCAGGGGATCAGGGGCCAGCTGCTACGGAAACTGGTGATGGCGTTTTGCTCGATGGTGAAGGGATGCAGCCTGGCGCCGATGCGGTAGGGCTCCTTCTTCCAGGTTTCCATGCTGTCGTATTCCTCAGCGAAATGCGGCTCCCAGAAGGCGATGTGGCAGACCCGGCCGATGCCGTAGACCATCACCTGGCGCGCACCCCTGGCTTTGAGTTCCGCAATTTTTTCCGGATACAG
This sequence comes from Clostridiales bacterium, assembly GCA_012522875.1. Taxonomy (GTDB): domain Bacteria; phylum Bacillota; class Clostridia; order Christensenellales; family Aristaeellaceae; genus UBA6115. Next base: position 485 of record JAAYJP010000205.1, read on the forward strand.
CGGAAGATTGTCCCGGGTGGCGAAGTTGCGCTGCTTTTCGGGCACCGTCAGCTCCCCCAGGGGGCCGTAGAATGCGTTTTGCATGGCATTCTGGAAGGCCACTGGGTCGCTGGCAGGCACGGTGTTGCCGGCCTCGTCGGACCACTCATCCATGTTAAAGCCATGCACATGCCGGCAATCGATGTTCCAGGATTTGAGGAAGTACACCACCCACCGGTACATGCCCATGGGGCCCACCGGGAGGATCATGATGAGCTGCTTTCCCTCTTCCTTGGCCACGCGGATCTGCATGGCAATCTCATGGCCCATATAGACGCCAAATTCCTCCAGGTTATCACACGGGGCGATTTGGAAGCCCTCATGCCAGAATGGCTGGCGGAGGCCAACTTCCTCAGCCGGATGGGAAACGCAGGCCTTCACCTTTTGCAGATCCCAACCCTTTGGAAACACCTCAGAAAAATAAGACCCCTTGAAGGTGTTGAGCATGTCCATGTATAATTCCTCCTTGATGTGGTATTTGACAGACCAGATAATTAATCCAGCCACTTTATAAACAATGCCAGTATCGCATGGTTTCCAGCCCGTGTCAACTCACCCGGGCAGAGTTTGTTAAGCCGCTGACTTAATTCCCGCCAATCCCTTGAAAAGCGCACGCGCTTGTTCTATACTGAAGGGGCCAGCAGACCAAATCGAAATAGCGTCACCAGTGGTGGAATCGCTGTTGACCGCCCCTGCCGCTCAGGTGGAAAGGACGCCCAATGAGATACATGACCATGCGCGAGCCGCGCATGAACAATCAGAAAACCATCAAGGAAGAAAATATCAAGACGCTGTTCAGCCTCATTTCATCAGATCCCGGTGTTACCCGTGCCCAACTGGGACGGATCACCGCCCTGAGCCCCACCACCGTGTCAACCCTGGTGGATGAGCTGGTGCAGCGGGGCCTGGTGCTGGAGACCGGGCCTGCCAACACCCAAAGCGCCGGGCGCAAGCCCATTGCCCTTCAGGTCAATCCACGGGGCCGCCAGCTGGCGCTGTTCTCCCTGAGCCGCTGGGGAATCCGCTTCTGGCTGTATAACCTGGCGCTGGAGGAAGTGGACACCCGTTTTGTGGAGTATTCAGCGGATCGTTACGGCGGTTTTTCCGAGGAAGCGGACGGCACAGAGCCGGACGCCGGAGCGGACTATATGTCCCTGATCGAATCCATCCTCGTCAAGTCCCCATATTGTGACCCGGCCCGGCTGCTGGCCGTCTGCATCTGCTTTCCCGGCATCCACCTTGCAAGGGAAAAATCCTTTTCCTGGTCGGCGATGCGGGTGTCCTTCTCAGAATCCGATGTGCTCCAGCTGGAAAGACGCCTGAGTGTCCCGGTGTTCCTGGGCAATGCTGCCTTGTGCCGCGCCTATGCCGAAAAGAAACAACTGGACGGGCCAAACTCCCGGCTTGAGGATTTGATTTATGTCACTGTCCGGGACGGGCTGGGCGCCGGCGTTATCGCCGGCGGCGCCTTCCTGACCGGCCCGGAAAACAGCGCCGGCGAGATCGGCCATGTCTCCGTGGACTACAAGGGAAAGCGCTGCGCCTGCGGGCAGCGGGGCTGTGTTGAACAATATGTCACCCTTGACGCGCTGGCTGAGCGGGTGCGCCAGGTGATGAACCTCGGGCAGGCGCCCACGATGGCCGCGATCGGGGAGTACTGTACCAAAGGAAACGAAGCCGTATGCGAGGTCATAGACGATGCGGCCGCTATGCTGTTTACAGCCATCTTCAGCACCGTCTGCATCACCGGCATCAAAAGGGTGGTGATCGGCGGGGGCATCGAGCAGCTGGGGGAATACTTCCTTGGCCGGCTGCGCGCTTTTCCCAGGGACAACCCCCACAACAAGCTGTCCCAGAACATCGACATCTCCTATGCCCGCTCCGGCCTCTACGGGGATATCCGGGGTATTGCCCAGTTCTATCTGGACCATGTCTTTACCATCACCATGGATTCGGACGAGCACTGGGGCCAGAACGGCAGGAGGCAGATTACAGCATAAGTTATTGCGCCAGGGGACAAACGCCCGGCAACTCAATGGCAAAATATCGAGAAGGCAAGGGCAGTTCCCGGATAGGCACATTGACAAGGGAAGGCTTGCTTTGCTAAACTGGTGTTCCTAAAGTCATTGGAATAATCACGCCGAATGGTGGAAAAACGCCAATGTGCCCCATCTTTCCGGCGATAATCCAAGAAAAGTGAGGAAGACAAATGTTGCGTGTCGCGATTGTCGGCTCCGGATTCATGGGCAAGTCCCATGCCGAGGCATACAAGGCCCTGCCCGGCGTTGAGCTGGCAGGGATCATCAACCCCAACCCCAAAAACGCAGTTCCGCTGGCCAGGGAAACAGGCTGCGGCTACTTCGCCTCCCTTGAAGACGCTGTGAAGGAAGGGCCACTTGATATTGTCAGCGTGTGCACCCCCACCTATCTGCATGAGCAATATGTCATTGAAGCGGCTCAAGCCGGCTGCCATGTGCTGTGCGAGAAGCCTGTCACCTTCACCCTGGAGAGTTTTGACCGGATGGTGAAGGCCTGCCAGGACAACGGGGTGAAATTGATGGTGGCCCAGGTGGCCCGCTGGTGGCCGGAATTCATCGACATCGCCCGCCGGCTGAACGGCGGAGAGCTGGGCCGCATCCACATGATTTATGAAAAGCGGCTCTGCCAGCTGCCCACCTGGTCCACCTGGCACCGGGATCCCGCCAAAAGCGGCGGGGGCCTTTATGACCTGAACATCCACGACATCGATTTCCTGGTAAGCGTCTATGGGCGGCCGGAAAGCGTCTTTGCCACAGGGCACAAGGGAGACGGCGGCGCCTGGATGTATGTGGTGACCAGCCTCCTCTGGCCAAACGGCGTTAAGGCCACGGTGGAAACCTGCATTGAGATGCCCGGGCCCTGGCCCTTCTCCATTGAGTTCAGGGGAGCGGGCGACAGGGGAACGCTTCACTATAACCTGCAGGCCGGCATGAACATCAAGGACGGGGAGCAAAACAGCAACTATACCTGGTACCCCGCGGGAGCCCAGGCGCCCGAGACGCTGCCAGTTGCGCAAACCGACATGTTTGTATCGGAAATCACGGAATTTGTGGACGCGGTAAAAAACAATGGCGAATTGCCGGTCCCCCTGGCTGAATCCCGCGTGGTGCTGGAAGTGGTCCTGGCCACCCTGCGGTCCCTGGAAGAGGGCGGTATCCAGAAAGTATGACCATAACGCCAAAAGGCTTTTTCGGGCGAAAGGGCTTTGAACTGGACTTGCGGGCGCTGTCCGTCCGCCCTTTGGGCGCCCACGGTGTACGGATCAGGGTGCTGGCCTGCGGCGTGTGCGGAACAGACCTGCACTTCCTCAGGGACTCGGTTGATTATGCTCCCCTTGGCCATGAAGTCTGCGGGCAGGTCCTGGAAACAGGCGCTGCGGTCACACGGTTTGTTCCCGGCCAGCAGGTGGTGATGGAGGATGTGGCGCTCTGCGGGACCTGTGACCAGTGCAAATCCGGCCGGGTCGACCTGTGCCGGTCCGGCTTCACCATGCAGGATCAGCCCGGGATGGCAGAGGAGATTGTGCTTCACGAGAACATGCTGCACGACGCTTCCGGCCTGGATCCTGTTTTCGCCGCCATGACCGAGCCCCTGGCCGTCGCCATCCGCTGTGTGGAAGCCCTGGGGCCTGATCCTGGCAAGCCGCTGGCCATTTTTGGCATGGGGACGATCGGGCTTTTCTGTGCGGCCTACGCGCATTTCAGGGGTGCCGGGCCCATCACCATGATCGCCCGGGATCCTGAAAGCCAGCGAAACAAGGCTGCCTGGGAGGCCGCCCGCGGCCTGGGCGCGCAGCAGGCGTTCTACACCAGCGAAAAGGGCTGGATGGAGGGCATCGGTTTCTTTCCCTCTGTCATCCTGGCGGCACCCCCCAGCCTTGCCGCCCAGGCGCTGAAGCTTGCCGCATACGGCGGCCGCGTGCTGGCCTGCGGCGTCACCCTGGGGGAGGGGAAAACAGCGGAACTGGATGTCAATGACATGGTGTGGAACAAAAAGTCCCTCCTCACCTCCATCGCCGAACCGGGGCTTCATTTCCCTCTGGCCCTGTCGCTGATACGCTCCGGGCGCATTGACGCGGGCCGGGTAGTCACCCACCAGCTTCCGCTGGGTGAAGCATGGGAACTGGCCCGCCTGTACGGCACGGACAAGCCCGCTGTCAAAACCGTCATTATACCCGGCTGAATTTCGCCGGGCGGCCCTATCACCCCACATCAAACAAGGAGGACCTCATGAAACACATTATCGCTGTCAGCACCAACACCTACCACGGTTTCACCGTTGACCAGGCCCTGGAAGGCATCGCCGCGGCCGGGTTCAAGTACGTGGAACTCACCGCTGTGCGAAACTGGACGGAACATATCATGCCCGATAAGGCGGAGCATGAGCTGGACCGCGTAAAAGCCAAAATGGAAAATCTGGGGCTTGAGTGCATCGCCCTCAGCGGCCACTGCAACCTGACGGAAACGGAGCGGCTGAATGATTTCCGCGCCAACATGGCGCTGGCCCGCCGCTTTGGCGCCAGCTACATCATCTCTTCCACCGGCGAGGCCCACTTCGGCAAGGAAGAAGCTTTCGCCGATGATGTGCTCATTGAAAACATCACAAGCCTCCTTGGAGACCTGGAGCGCCACAACCTGAAGCTGGGCATTGAGGTGCACGGTGAATACGGCACCGGCGAAGCGGTGGCACGCGTGGTGAAGGGTGTAAACAGCCCCCGGGTGGGTGTCAACTTTGACACCGCCAACGTCGTCTACTATGGCGGCACTGACCCCATGAAAGACCTGGAAAAGAGCCTGGACAGCGTCAACTATGTCCACCTGAAGGACAAGGTGGGCATGGACAAGAGCTGGAACTTCCCGGCCGTCGGCAAGGGAGAGCTGGACCTGCTGGGCATGATCAGCTACCTGGATGCCCATGGCAGGAATGTGCCACTGTCCATTGAGGTGGAGTTCACTGAGGATTTCACCATGCGCGATAAGGTGGAAGGCGACCTGGAGCACGCCAACCAGGCGGTCAGGGATTCCTTCGACTACCTGCGCAGGAACGGCCTTATATAAGGGTGCTGCCGGGGAAACCCGGTAAAATATATTAGAATACAGGAGGATACCCCATGCGTAAAAAACTGCTCGTCACCATCCTGGCCCTGGTACTGGCGCTCTCCCTCACCGGCGCCGCTTCCGCCCTGACCTATGGCTACATCGCCTACCAGATGTCTGACATCTGGAACGAGTACTCCTCCAAGGCTTTCCAGTATGCCGCGGATCAGAACGGCGTGGACGTAGTGATTCTGGATTCCCAGAACGACATCGGCAAATCCGTGGCCGCCATGGAATCCCTCGTCCAGCAGGAAGTGGACGGCATCTCCATTTTCCCCATTTCCCCTGAACAGGGCGCCCAGCTGATCAAAATGGCCAACGAAGCCGGCATCCCGATCACAGTGGAAAACATCGATGTGGCGGGCGTTTCCAACCCTGAGGAGTATGTCGCGGCCGTTGGCTGCCTGTACGGTGATATCGGCTACGCCGCCATCGAATGGCTGAGCAAAAACGTTGAGGACGCCAAGGTCTTCTACTGCGCGGGCGCGGTTGGCGGCGGCGTGTTTGAGACCTACAAAATCGGCGTGGACAAAGCCCTGGAAGACTTCAAAGACGACATCGAGATGGTTGGCCTGATGAACGCGGACGCCTGGTCCACCGAGAACGGCCTGAACCTCACGACTAACTTCATCAACTCCGGCGTTGAGTTCAACTGCATCTTTGCCAACAACGACCAGATCGCCCAGGGGTGCTATCAGGCGCTGCAGGAAGCCGGCCTGGATATCCCCGTGGTTTCCACCGGCGGCTCACCTGACGCCTACAAGTTCCTGGAAGACGGCATTGAAGCAGCCAACATGACGGCGCCCGTATCCATCCAGGGCGTACAGACCTTCAAGAACCTGCACGAATTTGTGACCGAAAACAAGATTCCGGATCCCAAGTTCCAGAACCTCCCGGTTATCCCCGTTTCCGGTGATGACCTGAGCGCCTGGATCGACTGGTCCGACTTTGCCGGCGCCTACGACTACGTGTACAACCAGCAGTAATCCTTTTTCGGCCGCGCGGCGACACCCTCGCCGCGCGGCCGGGTTTTTTTACTTTTTCTGAAGCGATGAAGGAGACGCACGGTATGCCCAGCACAAACCCCAATGAGCCGCTTATCAGGATGGAGAACATCGTCAAGGAGTTCCCCGGCGTCAGGGCCCTTGGGGGAATGACCTTTGACGTGAACAGGGGGGAGATCCACTGCCTGGTGGGGGAAAACGGAGCCGGCAAGTCCACGCTGATGAAAATCCTCTCGGGCGCTTACACCCCCACTTCAGGAACCATCCACGTGGAGGGGCAGGCCTATCACACCCTGGATCCGGAAATCTCCCAGCAGCTGGGCATTGAGATCGTTTACCAGGAAAACGACCTGGTGCCCAACATGAACGCGGTGGAAAATGTCTTTGTGGGCAAGGAGTTGGCAAAGCCCCTGGGGATCATCGATAAAAAGGGCATGCTCAGGCGGGTCAGGGAGAGCATGCGCGAATTTGACATCAGCATAGATCCTCAGCAGAAAATTGAGGATATGTCTGTTTCCGACCAGCAGTTTGTCAAAATCCTCAAAGCCCTGATGAACCAGAGCAAACTCCTGATCCTGGACGAGCCCACCTCCATGTTCAATGTGGAGGACGCGGGCAGGGTGCTGAACCTGGTCCGCACCATTTCCGCACGGGGCATCGGCATCATCTACATCTCCCACTTCCTGGAGGAAGTGGTGCAGATTGCCGACCGCATCACGGTGATCCGGGACGGCGAGGTGGTCAGGACCTATGACAATTCAAAGCGCGATGTTCCCCTGAGCGCCCTCACCCTGGATATGGTGGGCCGTCCGGTGGACACTTTCTACCAGCGCGAGCGTTTCGCGCCTGGAGAGGAAAAGGTGCTTGAAGTCCGGAAGCTGAAGCTCGAAAAACACTCCCCGCCCATCAGTTTTTCCCTCAAACGGGGAGAAATCCTGGGCATGTTCGGCATGGTGGGCTCCGGGCGCACGGAAATTGTCCGCGCTCTTTCCGGGGCCGATCGTTTTTATGCCGGAGAAATCCTTTTGAATGGCAAAAAGCTGCATATCAGCAGCCCCCGGGACGCCATTGACGCGGGGATTGCCCACATCACCGAGGACCGCCAGCGGCTGGGGCTGAACCTGGGGTCCAGCGTGCTGGAGAACGGGCTCATGGTGAAACTGCAATATATGAAACCAAGCCCGCTATATGATTTCAAAACCTATGCCAAGCTGGTGAGCCCTGTCATGGAAGGGCTGAACGTGAAAACACCCAGCCTCATGCAGGAGGTGGTCAACCTCTCCGGGGGCAACCAGCAGAAGGTGGTGCTGGGCAAGTGGCTTATCTCCGACGCGCAGGTATTTGTGTTTGATGAGCCGACCCGGGGCATTGACGTGAACGCGAAAGCGGAGTTTTACCGGCACATGACAGAGCTGGCCAAAGCCGGCAAGAGCATTATCATGGTCTCCTCGGAGATGCCCGAACTGATCTCCATGAGCGACCGGGTGTTGGTGGTGCGGGAGGGCGCGGTGTACTGCGAGCTGTCAGGCGGCCAGATCAACGAGCAAAACATCATAAAACTAGCATTGGGAGTAATCAGCCATGAGTAAAGGTCGTCGGATTCTCAAGGATCAGCGCCTGCTGCTGCTGATCATCATTGTCGTCCTGTCAGCGACGGTGGGCATTATCAACCCGCGTTTTGTGCGGCTGAACAACATCATGGCCATCCTCCAGCAGATTTCAGTGCTGGGTGTGCTGACCATGGCGATGTCCATGCTCCTGATCAGCGGGGGAATTGACCTGTCCATCGGCAACATGATGACGCTCTCAGGCGTGGTGGTGGCAACCCTCTTGATGCGCGGCGCAAACCTTCTGGTGGCAGTGCTGGCCGGCATGGGCGTATCCACCCTGTGCGGTCTGCTAAACGG
>JAAYJP010000206.1 GCA_012522875.1 Clostridiales bacterium
CCATACCTGAAATTCGCTCCGGTTTTCTTCCGTAATATCGCTGTTTTCCTGTAACCGAGACTTTTTGGACAGTCTGACAAAAAAACCTGAAGAACCTGAATTCTTAGGCTCGATCGCAAGGGGTTTTATGTGATCCGAGACTTTTTCCAAGCATTAATGTCGATTCAGGCAACTGCTTTAGATCAAACAGCGGAGGCCCATAACGGCCCGGAGCGCAGTATCAGCGGCTAATGGTATCGGGTAACTGTGGGTGACGTATGGCTTGCCCGCGTGGCCTGGCCTGTTTTGCCGGGGAATTGGCCCATATCGCTGCTTCTTTCTTCAAGAGGCTCTTTGATGGCAGGGCAGCGGCTGGTTTGGGAGGGGCAATCATCCTGTTCTTCCCATGGCGCCTGGCAAGGAAGTGTCCCCCAGATTGGCAGTATATCTAACGTGTGCTGAGAATTGCTTTCACCTGTTTCCTGTACCATCACAACGATTCTACTGCGGCTGCCTTGTCAGTAGCGCCGTAATGCCGTGGTTCAGCAATTTGTTTGCCAGGGAAGCAAGCTGTGAGGGGGTTTCGTGAAAATCCCGGACCACCCATTTTTCGATGAGGCCGATGGTGGTAAAGGAGGCATAGGTGTGCAGGTAGTCAAGCGTCATATCGTCGGCGTCCCTGGCCAGCCTTCGCCACTCCCGCAGTAAATAATCGCGCTGGATGTTGCCCACCCGTCTAAGGAATTTCTTATCCCCATACTCGCCAAATATGACACGGCAAAGGTCGCGGTTTTTGTAGATGATCTCAAAAATGCGTTGAAGAAGATCCTGGTTTGGCAGGCCCAGGGGAATGTCCTCAACGGTTTGGGTAATCCGGTCATAAAGCTCGTTTTCGATCTGCTCCAGGAGATCATAGGCATCCTTATAGTAGAGGTAGAAGGTGCTGCGGTTGACATCCGCCTGTTCGCAGATACGTGACACTGTGATTTTGTTCAACGGGTATTGCTGCAGGAGAGACAGCAGGCTTTCCCGAAGGGCCATCCTGGTGTAACGGACGCGCCGGTTCTCCCTGTGCTGTTCATTCCTGGCCGGAGTGTCTTTTTTCATTGGCATTGACTCCTTTATGCTTATAAAATGACAATTTGTTGCATATTGATGATTGTTCAATAACATGATGTATTCTAGAATAAGTGTGGGAGCTTGTCAACCACACCGACCGGCTGTTTGGAAGAGGAAGTTTGATTGCAAAGGATTTATTTAATAACAGGAGCTGCAGGGTTTTTGGGCAGCCACATCGCATCGCGTCTCATTGGACGCGGGGAGCGGGTGCGTGCCCTTGTCCTGCCCGGTGATCCGACCTTGCGGTATCTAGCAGAAGGTGTTGAGGTGATCAACGGGGACATTACCCGGGAAGAGGACCTGGACCGTTTCTTCTGTTTGAAGCAGGGAGACGAGGCTGTTGTCCTTCATTGCGCGAGTATCATCAGCATGAGCATGCACCCGGTACCCCAGGTTTATAGAGTGAATGTGCAAGGCACATTGGCTGTGGCACGGCGCTGTCTTCATCCCCAAGTGGAAAAAATGGTGCATGTGGCGTCTGTCCACGCCATTACGGAGATGCCGGAAGGGCTTGAAATGTCCGAGCCTCAACACCCTGATCCTGAAACTGTCAGGGGGTATTATGCCAAAACGAAGGCGGAAGCCTGTTCAGAATTGATGAAGATGCGTGAGGAACAAGGTTTAAGGCTGAATATTCTGTACCCCGCCGGAATGAGTGGGCCGGGGGATTATGCCAGGGGCAACTTCACACAGTTGTTTATCGATTATGCCGCAGGGCTTATTCCCGCTGCTGTCAAGGGGGGTTACAACTTTGTAGATGTGCGGGATGTTGCTGAGACCATCGTTACACTGGCGGGCCGGGATCTGGCTGGACAGGATTATGTACTGGCGGGGGAATACATATCGGTGCTTGAGATACTCAATTATTTCGCGCAGATCATCGGCAGAAAGCCCACCAGGCTGATGGTTCCCCTGTGGCTGGCCAAAGCAGCCCTGCCTATTATGGCCGTTTATTACAGAGTGAAGCGCAGAAAGCCGGTGTTTAGCCGCTACTCCCTTTACACTATCACCACAAACAGCCGTTATTCTTCCAGGAAAGCGCGTGTCAGCCTGGGTTTTGCACCGCGCGCTATCCGGCTAACATTGCATGACACCATGGCATGGCTGATACAGCAGGGGATGGTGAAAAGTATCTCTGCCACACACTGACAGAAACTCCGGCGCCAAAAAAAGTGGGAGCCATTGCATATCACTGTGCGAACTATGGCCAAGCCAATTAGCTGCCATCAAGGATAGCCCACAAGCCATTTCAAATGGTACTCGCAACAACAGCACGGTTTGGTTCACCTGATCCGCGCAGGATCGCCGGACATCGCCAAAACCAAGCATATATTGGCACAACCGGGGGAGTATATTTTTTGGCTGGCAGTTTGACGCCACCATAAAATCCGGCCTCATCAATGTGGGGAGGAGACTTCGTGTCTTTCTGGCGAAATGAGCCGTATTTGGTAATTTTTTCTCCAAGGCCCGTGCAAATGTGCCGCGGGCTTATTCAATTGGAGCAAATACGGCATTTCGGCTTCAAAAGGCAGGAGAAAGGGATCATTATTGCGAAAACCCCGAAATTCCCCGATCATGCCTTGAGCGCGCAATTGCCCTATGTTACAGTATTGCCAGAACCTGACAGGCGTGATGATACCCAGTGGCGGCCGCAAAAACGCTGCGCTGCATGAGGCTCGGGGGCAAGCCGGTTCTTTCAACAAAGGATATTTATGCCAGCAAAACAAGAGGAGACCCAGCCAATGGTTTATGGCAGTTTTGATGATGCCAGCAGGGAGTACGTCATTTGTCGACCGGACACCCCCTCACCCTGGATCAACTACCTGGGTAATGAGGATTTTTTCACGCTGATTAGCAACACATCTGGTGGATACAGCTTTTATAAAGATGCCCGGCTCATGCGATTGACACGCTACCGTTACAATAATGCGCCGCGCGACTTGGGAGGGCAGTATTTTTATATCAAGGAAGGTGAAACTGTCTGGAATCCAGGGTGGATGCCGACCAGGACGCCGCTTGACCGTTATGAATGCCGGCACGGATTGGGATACACGATCATCCAGGGCGGGAAAAACGGCCTGGTGGCCCGCCAAACCAGCCTTGTACCTCTGGGACACAACGCCCTGGTTACGCGGTTGGAAATTGTCAATCAATCAGACAGCGCAAAGTCCTTTGACTTGTTCAGCAGTGTGGAATTCTGCCTGTGGAACGCGCTGGATGATGCCACCAACTTTCAACGTAATTATTCAACCGGCGAAGTGGAAGTGGAAGGCAGCGCCATCTATCATAAAACGGAATACCGGGAACGTCGCAACCACTACGCGCTTTATTCCGTCAACCAGCCTATCAACGCGTTCGATACTGATCGTGAGGCGTTTTTGGGGCCCTATAATGGCTATGACGCGCCTGAGAAAGTGTTCGCCGGACACCTTGGCAATTCCATCGCATCTGGTTGGTCGCCAGTGGGCTGCCATCAACTTGCCATTAACCTGACGCCAGGCGAAATGAAGGGTTTCATCTTTATTCTTGCTTACTGTCAGAACGCCCCTGCGGATAAATTTACCGCTCCCGGTGTGATCAACAAGGCGCCTGCACGGGCTGTAATGGAGGCTTTCGCCACAGACACCCAGTTTGAGGAGTCATTGGCGGCATTGCGGTCCTATTGGGATCAGTTGCTCAGCATTTACCAGGTTTCATCAGGCGAAGAGACATTGGACCGCATGGTGAATGTTTGGAACCAATACCAATGCATGGTCACCTTCAACATGTCGCGGTCAGCCAGTTACTATGAGAGCGGCATTGGGCGGGGCATGGGCTTTCGCGATTCGACACAGGATTTGCTGGGGTTTGTCCACCTGATTCCCGAGCGCGCCAGGCAACGTATTCTGGATATTGCCGCTACCCAGATGGCTGACGGCAGCGCCTATCATCAATACCAACCACTCACCAAACGGGGTAACAGCGAGGTGGGTTCGGGCTTCAATGATGACCCCCTCTGGCTGATATTTGGCGTCGCCGCCTATGTGAAGGAAACGGGGGATACCAGCATCCTTGATGAGATGGTGCCTTTTGACAATGATCCGGAACAGGCAGAACCGCTGTATGAGCATCTGCGCCGTTCATTCCGCTATACGCTGGCGAACCTAGGTCCCCATGGCCTGCCGCTCATTGGCAGGGCTGACTGGAATGACTGCCTGAACCTGAACTGCTTTTCAAATAAACCGGGTGAGAGTTTTCAGACGACGGCGAATTACGAATCCGGTGTGGCAGAGTCTGTATTCATCGCGGGTATGTTTGTGGGGGTGTGCGATGATTACGCAGCGCTTATGTCCCGGTGCGGGCAGGCCGTGGAAGCTGGGGAAGTGCCAAAACTCAAAGAGCAGATGCGCCGCCGGGTTCTGAAAAGCGGGTGGGATGGCGAGTGGTTCCTGAGAGCATTTGATGCCCATGGAAAAAAAGTCGGCAGCCATGAATGCGGGGAAGGGCAGATATATATCGAACCCCAGGGCTTCTGTGTAATGGCGGGCATTGGCATCGAAGAGGGGCTCGCGAAAAAGGCCCTGGATGCGGTCTGGCAGAGGTTGATGAGCGTCCACGGCATTGCCCTGCTGACGCCGCCATATTCACGCTATTATCCTCACTTGGGTGAAATCAGCTCCTACCCGCCGGGGTATAAGGAGAATGGCGGGATCTTCTGCCACAATAACCCCTGGGTCGCCATAGCGGAAACAGAACTGGGCCATGGTGGCCGGGCTTATGAAATCTACCGCCGCATTTCTCCCGCACATATTGAGGACCAGTCTCTGCATTTAACCGAACCCTATGTTTACAGCCAGATGATCGCAGGCCCCTTCGCGCCGCGTTTTGGTCAGGCAAAAAACTCATGGCTTACCGGCACGGCCGCCTGGTGCTTCCATGCCATTACGCAAAGCATCTTGGGCGTGAAACCCCGATATGACGGTCTATTAATCGATCCCTGTTTGCCCGCTTTTTTACGTGTAATGCATATAACGCGCAGGTTCAGGGGGAACACCTATTTGATCGATATTCAAAACCATGCCGGTGATGAAAAGGGCAAACTCTCTCTGACTTTGGAGGGGAAGAAAATGGCCGGCAATGTTCTCCCTTTGACGGGCGAAACTGGAAAGGTCTATCGGGTTGAGGCGGTCCTCACAAAAACAGGCGGCTAAAGCCCCCTCGGGTTATCGCCGAATTCCTGGCAGCCGGTTTGGGGTGATCCCATTTCTCCATAAAAAAGAACCGCCGCGCAGGGGACCGCGGCGGTTCTTTCGCCTGTTATAATTATTTCAGTTCAAAGGGTTGACGGTTGTCGAACGCAGCCTGCAAAGCGGCCAGCAGATTGCCATGGCTGTCGTTAAGGCTCATGGTGGCCGTTGTGGTCACATCGGCCAGAACGGCTTGTTCTTCCGGTGTCAGCTTATCCCATTTGGCGGCATCTTCAGCGTTTTCGCTGCCAGCCTTCAGTGGGCGGCCATTGCGGTCAGAGTGATACTTGGTGAACCACTCATTGACTTCTTCCACGGTTTTCCCGATGAAAAGCTCCTGGTAACGATCCATTTGGGCATACCATGTTCCCGTGCCCATCTTATAGCTATCGCCGCGCTCGCGCTTGGTCTGCCAGGAATCGATTTCTGCCTGGAAGATTTCATCGGTGACCTCCATGACGGAATCCACTTTTTCATCGTGGTCAGAGTCATAGTTGTAGCTCTGGCCGGGATATCCGGAGAAATGCGGCATGGATGCGCCGTCGTAGTTGGGAGTGGCAACTTCCAGCTGATCAAAGTACGCGTATTCGATTTTTCCTTCCTTGTCGAAAATGACGGTGGCAAAAATCTCGTTGATGGAATAAACCTGAACATCCTCGCTGTCTTTGCCGGGACCGATACGGCCGGAAGAAGAAATGCCAAAGCCAATATAACGGTCAGCCTCGGGCAGCGGTTCTTCTCCCTTGGGGGTTTCAGGGGCTTCACTGCCCAGGGCGATGTTCACGGCCTTCAGGATGGCTTCCGATGTATAGGTAGCGCCGGCAACTACATCAACATCCGCGCCGCCCGCGGCCACGATAGCGCCGGGCAGCGTCTCAAGCGCAGGAGTCGCGATTCCGGCTGTTTCCATTTCACCGGTGGCTTTTACTTCGGTGATCACGCCATCCACGACAGTGACTTCCACCAGGACGGGGCCGCCAAAGCCTGCTGCTTCGCCCGTCAAAACCTGGGTTTCAGCCACTGCAGAAATACCGAGTGCCATGCAGAGAATTAACACAAGGTCGCCTCTAAAAACTCAAGCAAGACTGGTTGGTTTTTGGTAAAATAGAGTCATGAAACAGATTGGATTATTTGACGAGAGGAATCGTCTGAAGAAGTTAAGCGCACTGGGAGACCCGCTGGAG
>JAAYJP010000022.1 GCA_012522875.1 Clostridiales bacterium
AATGTGAAGAATCCAGAAGATTATATCACCCGGGTGGATGAGATGATCCAGCGAAAGGCAGCCCTGCTGAAAGGGCAGGGCAAGGGCATCAGGCGGCCTTCCCTAGCGGCGGATCAGCCGGATGTCCTTGCCCTGGAAGGGGAGGACCAGGGAAAGGCTTCGGTCGAACAACCTTGAGGAGATGCGTTCGGAATAGCGCGCCTGGATTTCCATGGGGGAGAGGTTGGTGCTGATGGCCGTGGGCTTTTTGTGGTTGATGCGGTGCTCCAGTAGGGCGAAGAGCTGCTCAATGGTGATGCCCTCCCACTTGGGTTCGATCCCCAGGTCGTCAATCAGGAGCAGCGGCACATCATAATAGGGCTGGTCCAAGCTGTCGTGGTTTAAGTTGAAATAGACCTGGCGGATGTGGTTGATGAGGGCATTGGCGCTCATGGTCAGTGTGACGACGCCATGGTCCGCCGCTTCCTTCGCCACACAGCGCAGGAGGTAGCTTTTCCCCAGGCCGCTGGGACCGTGGAGCAGGAGGTTCAGTTTGCCCTGGCCTTTTGCCACGCCGGCCGCGTATTCTTCTCCCTGTGCCTTGAAGGTCTTCATCAGCAGCCGCTGGGTGGTGCCGGAGTCGCCAAGCGGCGCCTCCGGGAATACTGACAGGTCAAACCGGGTAAAACTGGGGCCGTCCTTTAGGTCCAGCCCGCCAGACAACAGCGCATGGTATCGCCTGATGACGCACTGGCACAATGCTTTGGGTGCCTCTCCCACATAACCCGAATCCTGGCATTGGTGGCACTGGAAGACCGGGGACAGGTAGTCCTCCGGCAACCCCGCCGCCTTGAGCAGTTCACGGATTTTCAGGTTACGCTCCCGGGTGCGTTCCTGGACGCCTTCCGGGTTGATACCCTCCATGGCCAGGCGCAGGCCCCTGAGGATATCCTCCCGGCGGTCATCCGCCAGTTCGCCAATCCGGGGCTGAAGGGCAATGGCCTTCCTGAGGCGCTCCTGCTCCTCCCGTTGGTTCTCATATTGCCGGGCCCTGCATTCCGTAAGGGCCTGGGTCAAGGCTTCATTGGCCACTTTCTTTCCTCGCTATCTCCAGCCAGTCGATGTCAGAGGCGTAGTCCTCTTCGGTGTTCTCCCGCTGCCTGTACAACTGGGCGCTCACCTTTTTGCCGCCCTGGGACGAAGCCCAAGGCGCTTTGTCCCGTGCGGCCTGGGGGGTGGTGATCCCCTCTTTTTTCCAGGTCTCCAGCACCTTGCCGATATAGCTGAGCTTCCGTTTGCTGGAGCGGGCCTGGCTGGCGGCCTCCCTGATCACCTCATCGCTGTGCCCGGCCTCCCGCCAGGCGCGGTAGTGCATGAGGTCCTGCTCCCCGGGCCTTCCCTCCTGGCCGGAGAGCTCAAAGACGGCGAACATGGCGGGCTGAAAAGCTTTGAGTTGGGTCAGGTGCTCCCGTACCTGCGATTCGTCCATCAGGTTCAGGGATTTCCAGGACATGAGCTTGGGCTCCAGATCCTCAAAGGCGCCGCGGCGGGACTGGACTGAGCGGGCCGCCAGAAGGATCATCTCGTGGGAATAGTCTTCCCGAAGCGCCCGGTAGGCCGGCAGCACCGTAAAGGTATGCTGGCTGCCCACGCCCAGGATATCCAGCACCTGTTTCAAATGTTCTGCGTCCCGGTTGTCCTCTTCCAGTTTTCCCCTGACTTCCCTGGCGCTGGTCCCGCCCTGTCGGCGCAGCCGGTCCAGGATCCGGTCCAGGTAGGAAAACGAGGGATGGTTGGCAGACACCGTTTCCTGGCAAGCAGCGATGATGGAGGACTCGTCAAAGCCCCATTCCAGGGTCCATTTCCGGTAAAGCGCCAGCTCCGGCTCCGTAGGCAGGCGCCTGAGGTTGAACTGGCCCAGCACCGCACGGGCCCCCTGGTGGGTGCGTTTGGAGTGGCTCAGGTAGTTCTCCGCTTCCTCCGGGGTCATCACCCCGTCCTCCCGCATAGCCACAGCCAGCGCCTGGGCGCTTTTAAAGGAGAAGTTGCTGCCACGGGTGTCAGCGCAGTGGTTGAGCAGCATCAGGACCACCTCCTGGGGCAGCCCCAGGTCCTGCACCCACTCATAGGCCAGGGCGATGTCGTTTGGCCGGAGTTTCCGCCGGCCGTCAAACTGGGCGTAGACGGCGTCGTTAAAAAGGATAAAGGCGAGGTCGCCTGCTATCCCATCCTGGCCGGTCAGCACATGCTGGCACAGGCTGTGGTAAACATAGCTCAAGGGCTTGTCACTCACCCGCTCCACCAGCCTCCGCCGCTCCCAATAGCGCAAGGCGGCCTCCACCTGGGCTTCCTCCAGGCCCAGATCACGGGACATTTGCTTCAGGGTATAGTCTTTCGCCCCTCGCTGGCTCTGATAAAGCCCCCAGAGGTAGACTTTAACCTGGTCCCCGCTGGCGTCCGGTAAATATTCTGTGAAAAACAGGTTCTCCACTGCCGTTATGCCAAAGATTTTCGCTTGTTCGTCCAGGTCAAACATCTGTACGCTCCATCAGGGCTTGTTCCACGCTCGCCGCGATGCGCTTATCCAGCGCCGGCCGCACAAGGGAAAGCCCAACCATGATGTGGAAGAAGAACTCCACCGTGCCCCTGTTCCCCCTGACAGGGCTGGGACACACATCAACGACTGCAATCCCCTGAAGGCTGCTGAGAAAATCAGCCAAATCAGCGAGCAGGGGGGCATAGGCGCTGCCCTCGATCTCCCCGGTGCGGCGGGCAAGGGGATCGCTCACCTCAAACAGGGGCTTCACCAGGCAAACAAGCGTGCCCTCGCCCCCGAGGATCCGCTGATAGACGGGCACCGCCTCGCGCAGGGAGAGATAGCTCAGGTCGCAGGTGGCAAAAGTGGGCTTCGGCTCAAGGGATAAAAGCTTTGGGTCGGAGAGGTTGGTACGCTCCAGGTTCACCACCCGGTCATGCTGCCGGAGGCTCCCCAGCAGCTGGCCGTAACCCACATCCACCGCGTAAACTTTTTTGGCGCCGTGCTTGATGAGGCAGTCTGTGAAGCCTCCTGTGGAGGCTCCCGCGTCCAGGCATACTCTGCCTCCGGGGTCCGCCTCAAAACGCCCAAGCGCTCCCGCCAGTTTGGCCCCGCCCCTGGCCAGGTAGGCGGATTTCACACCGCGCAACCTGATATCATCCCTTGCTGAGACCACCATGCCGGCCCTGGCAGGCTGGTCATTGACCAAGGCTTTGCCCGCCATGATAATGGCCTGGGCTTCGCGGACGTTTTCTGCCAGCCCCATCGCCACCAGCTGCTGGGCCAGGCCCAATTTGAAAGCCTTCGCCACCCCGGCTATACCGACTGCATCACGTTTTTCAGGGCGCGCAGCACCCGGCGCTCCATTCGGGAAACCTGCATCTGGGTCAGCCGCATCCTTTTGGCTGTTGCCTGCTGGGAAAGCTGCTCCTGAAAACGGAGTTTGATGAGCTCCCGCTCATCCTGGGAAAGGGTGCCCAGCGCCTTGAGCAGGTCCTGGCGCACCTCAAAATCCTCATAGCCCTTTTCGTCCCGGCCCAGATGGTCAAAGAAGCGCATGCCCTCATCATCCTGGGCGTCCAGGGAGGACACCTGCGCTTTCTCCCGGGAGGCATGCACGGTTAAGACCTGTTCCACCGTCCAGCCCAGATGGTTGGCCAGTTCCTCCGCGGTGGGTTCCCTTCTTAAGGTCTGCACCAGGCGCTCCAGGGCGCGGTCCATCTGCATCCCCTGCTCCCGAAGGCCTCTGGGCGTGCGGACGATCTGCGCCCGGTCCCTGATATAGTTGCGAACGGTGCCGGTGATGGTGGGCGTGACATAGGTGGTAAACCTGAGGCCCCGATGAGGGTCAAAGCCCTTCAGGGCATTGACCAGCGCCATGGACGCCACCTGGCGCAAATCCTCCAGGTCAATGCCCCGGCCGGTAAAGCGCGCCGCGATCGCATAGCACAGCGGAAGAGCGGCTTCCACCGCCGCCTCCATTTTTTCGGGCGTTGGATCCAGCGCGTAAGCCAGCGCTGTGTTATGAATTGTGTCAGCATTCATATATCACCTTGTTCCCGCAGGTAATGCCATGGTGACGCTGAAGATACCGCACCCATCCCCCTCAAGTTTAACATCAGTCACCAGGGTCCCGATGATCAGCTGCGCTACCTCGGGGTTTCTGGGCTTGCATTTGGTGTGATGCTCAGCGCGGTGGGCGCTGATGGACAGGTTGAACATCCCGTCATCAACTGATGTGATCAGGGTCACCTGTTCAACCAGGCGCTCCTGATTGGACAGAAGCTCAAAAGCCTCATCCACCGCGGTGCGCAGGTCATCAATCACATCCAGGGATAGCCCCGCCAGAGAGCCTGCGGCCCCGATGGCCGTTTTAAACACCAGACCCCATTCCCGCCCGGCGGGTACAGTTACGCGCATTTCATTCATGTTTCTTTTTCACCACCTTGATTTGTTCGGCGTTAAGTACGGTCATCAGCTCTTCTTTGGCACTGGCCCCGTCCCCCGTCCACCAGGAACGGGGAGCCAGGAACATGCCCGCTTCTCCCAGCAGCTTCACATAGACTGGGACGCTGCCGGGCTTCCGGCTGAGAACTTCCTGGCAGGCCTCCATCTGGCTGCGCTGCATCTCCAAGTATAGCTTGACCGGCGCGCGCTTGGCAAGGGCGGCCTCGCTTTCAGGCGGTGCTTCCGCACCCAGGCCCAAAGGCCGGGCTTTTTCAACGATGAGGCTGGCCGGCCGGTCTTCCGTCACCGAAAGGCGGCCCGTGAGCAGATACGCCGTATCCATTTCCAGGCTGCTGCCCAGGCGCTCATACACCCTGGGGAAGAGGAGGCACTCCACCTGGCCGGTCAAATCTTCCAGCGTGAGAAAGGCCATCACCTCACCCTTGCGGGTGGCCTTGTGCTTGATTTGGGTAACGATGCCGCCAAGGCTTACCGCCTGCCCATCCTCAGGCAGGCCCTTGTCCTCCCGCTCGGCCAGTTCCTCCAGTTCCCGGGAGTTCCATCTGAGCGGCTCCAGCTGCGTCACATACTCGTCCAGGGGATGGCCGGAGATATAAATCCCGCTCACCTCCTTTTCCATGGCCAGCAGGGAGCGGAAGGGATACTCCGCAATATCCGGGAGTTCGGAGCCGGTTTCTTTCTGCGGGTCCGCCGAGGGCCCTGACGGGCCAAAAAGGGAGAGCTGGCCCGCATGATGGTTGCGGCGCTTCCTGGCGCTCGCGTCCATCTCCATTTCAAACACCCCCATGCACTGGCTGCGCCTGGCTCCCAGGCTGTCAAAGCATCCGGCCTTGATCAGCGCCTCCACGGCGCGCTTGTTGACCTGGGACATGTCAATCCGCCTGCAGAAATCATGGATGCCAAGGTAATCGCCGGCCGTCTCCCGCTCGGATACGATGGCTTCCACCGCCCTTTCGCCCAATGACTTGATGGCGGCCAGGCCAAAGCGGATGCCCTCACGGCCATCCTCAGCCTCTTCCACGGCGAATTTGGCACGGGAGCGGTTGATGTCAGGCCTCAGGATGGGAATATCACGGCGGCGGCAGAACTGGACGTAACCGGCCACCTTGGAGGTGGCGCCCATATAGGAGTTGATGAGCGCTGCCATGAACTGGGCCGGGTAGTGGTATTTGAGCCAGGCGGTGCGTACACACACCAGGGCGTAGGGCGCGGCGTGGGATTTGTTGAAGGCGTAGCTGGCAAAGGCCATCATCTCGTCATAGATGGCTTCGGCTTTGTTGGCGGGGATGCCCTTGGCCACGGCTCCGGGCACATGCTCCTCCGGGGAACCATAGACAAAGCTCTGCCGCTCCCTGGCCATCACATCATGCTTTTTCTTGCTCATGGCCCGGCGGATTTCATCGCTCCGGCCGAAGCTGAAGCCACCCAGGTCCCTGACAATCTGCATGACCTGCTCCTGATAGACCATGCAGCCATAGGTGACGCCCAAAATGGGCTTCAGTTCAGGCACCAGGTAGCGCACTGTCTCCGGATGGTGCTTGCCCTTGATAAAGCGGGGGATGGAGGCCATGGGCCCGGGGCGGTAAAGGGAAATGGCGGCGATGATGTCCTCAAAACCCTCGGGCTTCAACTCTGAAATGAAGCTGCGCATCCCGGCGCTTTCAAGTTGGAACACCCCGTCCGTGTCTCCCTGGGAGATCATGCGGTAGACCTCCGGGTCGTCAATGGGGATGTCCTCCGCTTCCATGACCAGGCCGGCATGGCCCACCATCTCCAGCGCGTCCCGGATGACGGTCAGGGTCCTCAGGCCCAGAAAGTCGTTCTTAAGCAAGCCCAGCTCCGCGATGTTGCCCATGGCGTACTGGGTGGTGACCACATCGTCATTGGTCTGCAGCGGCACATACTGCGTGATGGGGTTTTCGGTGATCAGCACCCCCGCGGCGTGGGTGGCGGCGTGGCGCGGCATGCCTTCAAGCAAGAGCGCCGTATCGATCAGCCTTTTTACCCGGGGGTCGCTGTCCCGGGCATCCAGCAGCCGGGGGTTCTGCAGCAGCGCCTTTTCCAGCGTAATGTTGAGTTCCATGGGCACCATCTTGGCCACCCTGTCCGTTTCCTGGTAGGAATAGCCCAGCACGCGGCCCACATCCCGGATGACTCCCCGGGCAGCCATGGTGCCAAAGGTGATGATCTGGGCCACATGGTCGGCGCCGTACTTGGCCGAAACATAATCGATCACCTCCTGGCGCCGCTCATAGCACAGGTCGATATCCAGGTCCGGCAGGCTCACCCGCTCCGGGTTCAGGAAGCGCTCAAAGAGGAGATTATATTTCAGTGGGTCCAGCTGGGTGATGTTCAGGCAGTAGGCCACGATGGAGCCGGCCCCGCTGCCCCGGCCGGGGCCCACCATGATGCTGTGGTCCCGGGCATATTTGATAAAATCCCAGACGATCAGAAAGTAGTCCACAAAACCCATGCTGCTGATGACACCCAACTCGTATTCCAGGCGGTCCAGCGCTTCCCGGGGCTTATTGGGGTAGCGGATGGACAGCCCCTCAAAGCATAGCCGGCGCAGAAGAGCCGGGTTATCCTCCTGGGGGAAGCCGGAGAGATAGTGCGGCAGGTGGTGGGTGTTAAAATCAAAGTCCACCTGGCAGCGCATGGCGATGTCACGCGCCCTGTCAATGGCCTCGCCCTGGTCGGGGAAGAGCCTGCGCATTTCCGCCTCGCTCTTGACATACAGTTCCTCGGTTTCCATGCGCATGCGCTGCGCGTCATCCAGGGTTTTCCCGGTTTGGATACACATGAGCACTTCCTGGGCCGGAGCGTCCTCTTTCCGCAGGTAGTGGCAGTCATTGGTCACCACCAGGGGGATGCCCGTCTCCTGGGAAAGCCTCACCAGCCGGGGGATGACCTGTTTTTCTTCCCGGATGAAGTGGTCCATGAGTTCAATGAAGTAGTTGTCCTGGCCGAAGATGTCCTGCATCAGAAGGGCGTGGGCACGGGCGTCCTCATAGCGTCCATCCAGCAATAGCCTGGGCAGGTCCCCGGACAGGCAGGCGGACAGCGCGATCAGGCCCTCATGGTGTTCCCTGAGCAAATCCAGGTCAACCCGGGGCTTATAGTAAAATCCGCGGGTGAACCCCTCGGAGCTCAGTTTCATCAGGTTTTGATAGCCCCGCATGTTCTCACACAGGAGCACCAGGTGGCTGTATTCCCGGGCCTGGCTGGTTTTTTCATCCATGTCAGGGCACACATATATCTCACAGCCAATCACCGGGTGGATGCCGGCCTTCTTTGCGGCCTTGTAGAAGTCTATCACACCGTACAGCACCCCATGGTCGGTGACGGCGCAGGCATCCATGCCCAGTTCCAAAAGCCTCGCCATCAGCGGATCGATCCGGCAGGCGCCGTCCAGAAGGCTGTACTCTGTATGAAGGTGCAGGTGCGAAAAAGCCATGTCCGTCCTCCTTGCTTTCATTTCATTATATCGGATTGGCGGGTGGGGTTCAATCAATCCGCCATCTGGAAAAAGGCGCACGAAAAAGCGGGTGAGCCTGTTGACCCTCATCACGCTCTCCGATATGATGCAAACCATGATGTATTCGGTTTCTCTCCTGATGGGGGCGCTGATCGCGGTAATGGTGGCCGTGAACGGCAGGCTGGCTGCCATGGCCGGCCGACCCCTTGCTGTGGTTCTGATTCATGTAGCGGGCCTCTTTGTTATGTCCCTGCTGATGGTCTTCAGGAGGGAGAGGCCAACTATCAAAGGCTTGCGGCCCTGGCAGCTTTCCGCGGGTCTGGTAGGTCTTTTGACCATCACCTTCAACAGCGTGGCTTTTGGCCGCATTTCAGTATCAGCCATGATGGCCCTGGGGCTCTTGGGAGAGAGTGTTTTCAGCCTGCTGGCGGACCACCTTGGGCTGCTGGGGATTCCGGCCAGAAAGATGCAGAAGGGCAAACTCCTGGGCGCGCCCCTCATGGTGCTGGGCATCCTGGTGATGCTGGACAGTTTTGATACCCTGGCGGTATTTGTCTCGCTGCTGGCTGGGGTCACCGTGCTGCTTTCGCGCCTGCTCAACGGGCAATTGACCCGGAAGACCTCGGTGTATAACGCCACCTTCATCAACTATGCCGTGGGATCCCTGGCCGCAGTGGCGCTGTTTGTCCTTGAGGGCGGACAGACAAAACCGCTGTCAGGCCCGGCCACCCTCTACCTGGGCGGCCTGTTTGGGGTGATCATCGTGCTGGTCACCAGCGCCCTGGTGGGGCGAATCTCTTCCTTTTACATGACCCTGGCCCTCTTTGTGGGCCAGGTGGCAGTGGGCGTGTTGCTTGACATCGTCCTATCCGGGGCCTTTTCCCTCAAGGCGCTGCTGGGCGGGGCTTGTGTGCTGATCGGCCTCATTCTGGCGCTGGTGATTGACCGCAGGGCGGAAATACCCCGTGAATGCGCAGACCGCGTTCCTGCCTCCTGAATAGCTTGAAGAATTGACAAAACAATCGTGAAATTTATTGGCGGAGATTTCTTTGAAGAGATCCCAGGTGTTGCCTTGCCCTTCTTTCGCGCCCACTTTATACTGTTCCACAAGGAGGGCTTATGGAACAGACAACCATCGCGGCTGTGGCCACGCCGCCCGGCAAGGGCGGGCTGGCGGTAATCCGGGTAAGCGGGCCTGAGGCCCTGGCGCTTATGCGCCGAGTGTTTGTGCCGAAAACACCTGGCAAGGCCTTCCAGCCGCGGCTGATGATGTTTGGGCATTTTGCGGATGGCGGGAGGACGCTTGATGAGTGCATGGCGGTGTTTTTAAAAGCGCCCCATACCTACACCCGGGAGGATGTGGCGGAGATCTACCTGCACGGAGGGGAATATGTGGTGCAGGAGGCGCTCCGGGCGCTCTTTGCCCGGGGGGCGGTGCCTGCTGCGCCCGGGGAGTTCACCCGCCGCGCCTTCCTGAACGGCCGCATTGACCTGAGCCGGGCGGAAGCGGTGATGCAGTTGATATCCGCCACCGGGCAGACTGCTGCGGGCGCGGCGCTGCGCCAATTGCAGGGGGGCGCATTGAAATTCATCCAGGAGGCCCAGGGGGAGTTGATCCGCCTGATGGCGGGCCTGGTGGCCGCCATTGATTATCCGGAGGAGATCGACCAGGAAGAGGCGGTGGGGGATCTGGCGCCGGGGCTGATGAATCTGGCCCGGCGCCTTGAGGCGGCCTGTGATGAGCGTGGCAGCCGGATTCTGGCGGAAGGGCTTCAGGCTGTCATCTGCGGGAAGCCCAATGTGGGGAAGTCCTCCCTGCTGAACGCCCTGCTGGAGGAGGAGAAGGCCATCGTCACCGACCTGCCGGGTACCACCCGGGATGTGGTATCTGGCAGCGCCATCCTGGATGGCATCCCGGTTCACTTCATGGACACAGCGGGTATCCGTGCCAGCGCTGAGGTGGTGGAGCAGATTGGCATCCGTCGGGCCAGGGAAGCCATGAAGGCGGCCGACCTGTGCCTTTTGGTGCTGGACGCCGGAATAACGCCTGACAGCCAGGACGCAGATATCCTCAGGGAGCTTAATGATCTGCCCAGGCTGATTGTGCTCAACAAGCAGGATCTGCCGCCTGTCAGGGAGGCTGAGGCCTGGCTTCTGGGCCAGGGTGTCAAGCCCGGGGAAACCCTGCGGGTCTCCGCCCGCACAGGGGAAGGGATGGACACCCTGCGCCGGGAAATCCGGAAATACGCGGGCGACCCCGGGGAGAATGCCCTCACGCTGGCCAGGCACCTCCATCTGGCGCGGGAAGCGGCCGGATCCTTGCGCCAGGCGGCAGAAGCCATGCTTGGGGGCGTACCCCTTGACCTGTGCGCCGTGGACCTGAATGAGGCGCTGGCCGCCCTGGGCCGCATTACGGGGGAAAATGTGAATGACCAATTGCTGGATGAGGTGTTCGCCAGTTTCTGCGTGGGCAAGTAGCCGAGTGTGTCAAACCCGGGCATTGTCCCGCCAGATTTCCAATTCATGACAAGGGCATATTGACATCAAGGCCGCCGGGTGGTTTAATGATGCCTGCCCGCTTGTTTAGTAACTCTAAACTGCGGGTTGAGGAGGATGAGTGGTGGATATCGGCGGAACCCTGAAAAGCTTGCGGCTGGCTCGTAACCTGACCCAGGAGGACCTGGCGGACCGGTGCGAGCTGACCAAGGGCTTCATCTCCCAGGTGGAGAACAACCTGACCTCCCCATCCATCGCCACCCTGTCCGACATGATCGAGTGCCTGGGTTCCAGCCTGGAGGCGTTTTTCAGCGCCCGCCAGCAGGAGCAGATCGTCTTTGGAAAAGACGATATGTTCGAGAAGGTGGACGAAGGCGCGCTGAAGGGCAGTATCCTGTGGCTGGTGCCGGACGCACAGAAAAACCGGATGGAACCCATTTTGGTTTGCCTGGGTCCGGGGGGCAGGACGGCGGAGATCCCCGCCCATGAGGGGGAGGAGTTCGCCTATGTCTTAGCCGGGGAAATCCATCTGGTCCTGGGGAGGACGCGCCACAAGGTGGCCCGGTATGAGAGCTTTTGCCTGCATCCCAGCGCCCCCCATCACATCGAGAACCGCGGCAGGCGCAAAGCCCGTTTCCTGTGGGCCTCAACGCCGCCGGTATTTTAAAGTTCCCAATTCGGCACCTGGAGGAGTGAGATGGCAGAAAGGCCGCAGCTGATCAAGCTGGAGGATGTGTCCAAACAATATGACGGAGCTGAGGTGCTCTCGGACATCAACCTGTATATTCGCAAAAACGAGTTTGTGACCCTGCTTGGGCCCTCCGGCTGCGGGAAAACCACGACCCTCCGGATTATCGGGGGCTTTGAGCACCCCACCACCGGCCGCGTGCTTTTTGACGGCCAGGACATCACGGGGCTGCCGCCTTACAAGCGGCGGGTCAACACGGTATTCCAGAAATATGCGCTGTTCCCACACCTGAATGTGTTTGAGAACATCGCTTTCGGGCTGAAGGTGGCCAAGCGCCCCAAGGATGAGATCAAAGCCCGGGTGGAGAAGCTGCTCACGCTTGTGAACCTGAAGGAATACGGCAGGCGCAGCGTGGAAAGCCTGTCAGGCGGGCAGCAGCAGCGCATCGCCATTGCCCGGGCGCTGGTGAATGAGCCTGAAGTCCTCCTGCTGGACGAACCCCTGGGCGCGCTTGACCTGAAGCTGCGCCAGGAGATGCAGCTGGAGCTTAAACGCATGCAGCAGCGCCTGGGCATTACCTTCATTTATGTCACCCATGACCAGGAGGAAGCGCTCACCATGTCCGATATCATCGTGGTGATGCGCGAGGGTTACATCCAGCAGATCGGCACGCCCAAGGACGTGTATGACGAGCCCAAAAGCGCTTTCGTGGCCAATTTTGTGGGCGAGTCCAACATCATCCGGGGGACCATGCTCAAGGATTTCCTGGTCAGTTTCTGCGGAGCGGAATTCCAGTGTGTTGACAAGGGCTTTGGGCGGAATGTGCCGGTGGATGTACTGATACGGCCCGAGGACCTCCAGGTGGTGGAGGAAGGGCAGGGGATGCTCAAGGGCACGGTGCGCAGCGTCCTGTTCAAGGGTGTCCACTATGAGATGATCATCGATACCGGGGAGTTCAGCTTCAAGGTGCACGCCACCACCATGCAGCCGGAGGGGGCGGGCGTCGGCCTGTCGGTGATTCCCTTCAACATCCACATCATGCGCCCCATGCCGGTTGAACTTGTGGAAGAAGAAGAGGCCGGGGAATGATCAGCATGCGCTTTCCCCCCTGGGCTATAGGGGCGATGATTCTGGGGCTGGCGGGTTTTGCGGTGATGGTTGCGGCCAATGTCCGGCAAAACCGCGGGGTGAAAAGGAGCCTGTTCGCCTACCCCTACAGCCTGTGGATGGTTGTATTTACCATTATTCCGCTTTTGCTGATCGCCTATTACGCCTTCACCGACCGGTCAGGCCAGTTTACCCTGGAAAACTTCCGCACTTTCTGGGACAGCAACCATGAGATGAACAAGCAGCTGGCCGAGCTGGGCTTTGATCCCGCTGCCCTGGGCGGCGCCAGGGGCACGGTGAATGTGGATACGCTGGTCTACTCCCTCTGGATGGCCTTTTTGTGCACAGTCATCTGCCTCTTCCTGGGCTATCCGGCGGCGCTCTTCATGGCGGACCGGCAGTTCAGGCTGGGAGCGACGCTGGTTATCCTGTTCATCATTCCCATGTGGATGAATTTTCTCCTTCGCACCATTGCCTGGATGAGCCTGCTGGAGGACAATGGCCTGATCAACTCCATCCTGACAGCCCTTGGGCTTCCACGCATGCAGCTGATGTACAACTCCCAGGCGGTTTTATTGGGAATGGTTTACAATTACCTGCCGTTTATGGTGTTCCCTGTGTACAACGCGTTGAGCAAGCAGGACTACCGCCTGTCGGAGGCCGCCATGGACCTGGGGGCCAGCCCCATACTGACCTTCTGGCGGGTGACGATGCCCCTGAGCCTCCCCGGCGTGATATCCGGCATCACCATGGTATTCATGCCCTCCGTCACCACCTTCTTCATCCCCAGGGTGCTGGGCGGGGGCAACACCGAGATGTTCGGCGATCTGATTGAACGCACCTTCCTGTCGGCGGACAACTGGAACGTGGGGAGCGCCCTGAGCCTGATCATGATGGTGCTGATCCTGATGAGCCTGACGCTTCTGCGCAAGGTGGACCCGGAGGGCGAGGGGGGCAGTACGATATGACCAAGTTTATCAAACGCGGCTACCTGGTCCTGGTGCTTTTGTTCCTGTATGTGCCCATTGTGGTGCTGATCTTACAGTCCTTCAACGCGGGCGTCAGCCGTGCCAAATGGGAAGGCTTTTCCCTGAAATGGTATGCGGACCTGTTCCAGAGCCCCGCGATCACGAACGCCCTGTATATCACGGTGACCATCGCCCTGCTGGCGTCATTTTTTGCCACCATCATCGGCACGGCTGCCGCCATCGGCATCCACGCCATGCGGCGCCGGCCCCAGGCCGCCATGATGACGCTCACCAACATCCCCATGACCATGCCTGACATCGTGACGGGCATCTCGCTGATGCTCCTTTTTATCTTCACCCGGGTACAAAGGGGTTATGTCACCATGCTATTGGCCCACATCACCTTCAATATCCCTTATGTCATCCTGTCGGTGCTGCCCAAACTGAAGCAGATGAACCGCCACAGCTATGAAGCCGCGCTGGATCTGGGCGCGACCCCGGGCTACGCTTTGAGAAAAGTCATTCTGCCCTTTGTGATGCCCGGGGTGATCACGGGCGCTTTGCTCAGCTTTACCCTGTCCCTGGATGACTTCACCATCAGTTACTTCACCACCAGCCCCCTGGTGCAGAATCTTTCCACCCTGATTTATTCCGAGGCCCGAAAGGGTATAAAACCCACGATGAACGCTTTAAGCGCCCTGATGTTCGTGGCCTTGCTCATTCTGCTTCTGGCCATCAACCGCCGGGCCAACAAGGCCCAGGAAACCAAAACAAACGGAGGAACGAGATGAAAAAACTGATTTCCCTGGTGCTCATAGCGCTCCTGGCGCTCTCCATGATTCCCGCCCAGGCCCAGAACCCGGGCGTGGTCAACGTGTTCAACTGGGAGGACTACATTGATGAGGAGGTCATCCGCCTGTTTGAGGAGGAGACCGGCATCAAGGTCAACTATATGCGCTTCACCCTCAATGAGGATATGCTGGTGCAAGTGCGTACCAGCCCCGGCGCCTTTGATGTGGTGTTCCCGTCTGACTATGCCATGGAGCGCATGATCGCGGAGGATTTGCTCCAGCCCATTGACTTTTCCAAGGTGCCCAACGAGGCGCACACCATGGACTGGCTCAGAAACCCCGACTATGACCCCGGCCATGTCCATTCTGTTCCCTATATGTGGGGCACGGTTGGCATTCTCTATGACACCACCCGGGTGGCAGCCCCCATTGACTCCTGGGGCGCGTTGTTTTCCGATACTTACAAGGGGGAGGTCTTCATGCTGGACTCCCCCCGGGACACGCTGGGCGTGGCGCTCAAATACCTGGGTTATTCCATCAATTCCAAAAATCCTGAAGAAATCAAAGCTGCTGCTGATCTGCTGATCAAACAGAAGCAGGATGGGATCGTCAAGGCTTACCAGGTGGATGAGACCAAGGACAAAATGGTGGCGGGGGAGGGCATTCTGGCTGTGATGTGGTCCGGTGACGCCCAGTATGCCATCAATCTGAACCCCGACCTGGCCTATGTGGTGCCAAAGGAGGGCAGCAATGTGTGGGTGGACGGCATGGTCATCCCCAGGGAAGCACGGAATGTGGACAACGCCCACGCCTTCATCAACTTCCTCTCCCGCCCCGACATCGCGCAGATGAACTGCGAGTACATCGAGTATTCCTCGCCCAACCAAGCCGCCATTGAACTGATGGGGGAGGACTATGCCCAAAACCCCAACCTGAACCCCAGCCAGGAGACGATCGACAGCTGTGAGTTTTTCCATGACAACCAGGATGTTAAAGTGCTCTACGA
>JAAYJP010000207.1 GCA_012522875.1 Clostridiales bacterium
CCTTGGAGTGCCAGGAGGGCCGCCTGAAGCAGGTTTTCCTCCGCCTGGGCGCGGAGGGCCTGAAGGCCCGGATAAGCCTTGCGGTTGGGTTCAATGGCGTCCGCTACAAATATAACCATTTCCAGGGCGCTCATACCAGCCCGCCCCGTGGTGTGGCTGCGGATGGCGGCCAAAATGTCCTCATCATAGATGTGGTAGCGTAGCTTGGCGATCAGCGCCCCCACAGGGCCGTGGAGCAGGGCATTGCTGTTCATGGCCTGGGGGGATACCTGAAGCCTCCCCTTTGCGGCGATGGCCTTGAGGCGGGAGAGTTCCATGCACTTGGCGCAGTCGTGCAGGCTGCCCGCCACCCCCGCCTTCATAATGGGAGCGCCATGGAGAAGCGCCAGGCGCGCCCCCACAGCGCGCACGCCCAGGGAGTGGGCAAAGCGGGAAGCGCTCACCGCCTGGCGCACCATGCCGGTGTAATCCGGCTGATAGAGGCCGTGGGCAGCGATGTAGGCCGCCAGTTCAGGCAGCAGCAGCCCGGGCGCGTCCGACAGGAGGCGCAGCTTTGCCCGCACCTGGGAGGAGGAGATATTGACCTCCCTGCCGGGCAAGGCTTCCACCATGGCGCCCTCGCTTTGCAGGGCTTCAGAAAGCGCCCGGGCATCATGCCCCGCCCTGGGATAGGCGGCAAAGGTGCAGGCGCCATAAAGCGTTCTGGCTTCCCGCCAGTGGGGGATATCCGGCAGTTTGTCAGCGCCCACGATGCAGACGATCTCCTGCCCCGGGTATTCCAGGGAGACGGCCTTGACGGTGTCAATGGCGTACCGCGGCGCTTCAGGAAGGTCAACCGTGCTGACCTCAATGCCCTTTTCCCCGGCGCAGGCCAGCTTCAGCAGCTCCAGGCGGTGCTGGGGCGCTGCCATGGGCCGGCGGGCAAGCGGCCTGCCATAGGGCGCCAGCAGCACCTTGTCCAGGTGCAAATGCTCAAGGCAGGCGCGCGCCACAGCGATATGCCCGATGTGCACCGGGTCAAAAGTCCCGCTGAGTATGCCGATCCGCCCCATTTAGCGCTCCTTTTGTATTTCTATCTATATTATACACCATTTGGCCCCTGATGAGCAAAAGGAAAGGAACGCCACCGCGATAAAAAGGCACAGTGCCCGGTGTGGCGCGGCTGCTCCCGTTCCCATGCCGCGTTCTCGCCCCAAACGACTGGCAAAAGCTCCTGCAGGGCAAGGCATGGGGGAGGGGGTATCCCATGTCTGAAAAACCATTACCGGCTGTTGCCGGATTCTTACCGATGGGCCTTTTGGCCGGCAAAGAAAGCCCCGGATGCCTTGATATCATTGGCTTTCAGCCATCCGAGCGAGTTGTCGGATTTTTGACTGGAGGGTCTGAGACTGCCGATATCAAGGGATCCTCCTGCAGCGTTTGATCAACCCAAGGGCCTTTACCGGATTTTGCCTTTGGCGGGGTAAGTGCCTGAAACCAAAATATCCCGCTCTTCAGCCTATACCGGAAGGCTGCAGCACG
>JAAYJP010000208.1 GCA_012522875.1 Clostridiales bacterium
AGCGGCGACTCGCTGCCCGAAAAGCGGTCCAGCACGTCCATCTCCTCCTCAATGGAGGGGTAGCCGATGCGCACCCGCAGGAAAAACCGGTCCATCTGCGCCTCCGGCAGGGGGTAGGTGCCCACAAAGTCGATGGGGTTCTGGGTGGCCAGCACCATAAAGGGCTGGGGCAGGGCCCGGGTGATGCCGTCCACCGTCACCTGGGCCTCCTCCATCACCTCCAGAAGGCTTGACTGGGTCTTGGGGGAGGTGCGGTTGATCTCGTCCGCCAGGAGGATCTGGGTCATCACCACGCCGGGCTTGAACTCCATATCCCCGGTCTGCATGTTGTACATGGTAAAGCCCGTTACATCCGAGGGCGTCACATCCGGGGTGAACTGGATGCGCTTGAAGGAGCAGTCAAGGGAGCGGGCCAGGGCCGCGGCCAGCGTCGTCTTGCCCACGCCCGGAACATCCTCAATGAGCACATGGCCCTTGCAGATGAGCGCGATGAGCGCCTGTTCAATGGCCTCGTCCTTGCCCACGATGACGCGGCGCACATTGTCCTTCAGCGCGAATACCAGGTTGCGGGGGTCTATCGTCATGGGGATTCCTTTCGCTTGGCGGCGCGGCTTGTGCCGGCGCGGCGCCCCCATTATACGGGGCGAAGGGAAGATTTGCAATTATTCTGTAAAGATTGCGAAACAAATGGGGCCCTGCCGCAAGCCCCGCAATGAAGATCCCCGCCGCGTTCGTGCGGGCACGGAAGGGGTTTGTCAGCGCCTGGCCGCCCGTTCCCTGGCCCTGAAGTTCTGGCGGATATAGCCCGCGGCCAGAATGAGGATGATGAGCGTCATTACAACGGAGGCGGCGGAGGCGTAGCCCACTTTGAACATGTTCACGCCGTTATGGTAGATGTATTGGGTGATGGTGGCGGTGGTATTGGCGGGGCCGCCCTTGGTGAGGATGTTCACCTTGTCAAAGAGGCGGAAAGTGTCGATGATCCTAAGCAGCGTCACCATCACCACATTGTGGAGGATGTTGGGCAGGGTGACAAAGCGGAACTGCGCCCATTTGCCGGCGCCGTCGATGGCCGCGGCCTCATACTGCCCCTGGGGAATGCCCTGCATGGCGGCATACAGCAAAAGAAAAGCGAAGGGGGTATACTGCCAGATATCAATCACCAGGATGGCGTAAAAGGCGGTGTTCACGTCCGTCAGCCAGCTCACTGGGCCCAGGCCGAACAGCCCCAGCAGGCCGTTGATAAGGCCGTAGTTGTTGGACAGCATGATCTGCCAGACCAGCGCCACCGTGACGGGCGGCAGGAGGGTGGGCAGGAGGGTTACCGTCCGCAGGGCTTCCTGCCCGCGCCTGAAGCTCTTCACCAGCAATGCCACCATCATCCCCAGCGTCACCTCAAAGAGCACCGCCAGGGCGGTGAAGCGCAGGGTGTTGCCCAGGGCCTGGAGGAAATACCGGTCCCTAAAAAGCCTGATGTAGTTGTCAAACAGCACAAACTGGGGCGGCCTGGTGGAAAGGTAATAATAATCCGTCAGGCTGTACCAGAGGATGAAGAGCAGCGGGAAGACGCTCAGCACCGTCAGGACCAGCATGGCGGGCGAGCTCATCAGGTAGGCGTACAGGGTGTTGTTCTTCTTCAAGGATGACCCTCCAGAGGCAAAACGCGGGGATTCCTGGGGGGCCTGGGGCCTCTCTGTCGGGAAAGGCCCCAGCGTTCCCCGTTTATTATTTTACAATGTCCTCAATGGCGGCCTTGGCGTCCATCAGCGCGTCATCCACGGACTTGATGCCGGAGATGGCGTTGGACAGCTCGATGCCAAAGACGTTCTCGATGTCTCCCCACAGGGGCGTCCGCGGCCGCTCGCGGGAGGCCTCGGTGGCCGCCAGCAGGGTGGCGTAGAAGGGGTACTCCTGGGAGAGGGCCTCATCGGTGAACACGCTGGTGCGGGTGGGCACGGCGCCTGAAGGCGCGGCCGCCCGCTGGGTTTCAGCGCTGGTCAGGAAGGTGAGCAGTTTGACGGCCAGTTCCGGGTGCTGGGTATTTTTGGGCACACCCATGAGCCAGTTGCCGATCATGCCGGCGGGGTTCTCAGGGGAATCGGCGTTCACCTTGCCGGGGATCTTGGCGTAGCCGGCGGTGGAGGCTTTGCCTGAGATGTACCAGCTGGGCCAGCCCAGGCTCATGGCGGCCTTGCCGTCAGCCACGGAGGAGACGATGTCGTTTTTCTCGTAATTGGCGCCGTTCTCCAGCAGCTGGATGTAGAGGTTCAGGGCGTCCCTGGCCTCCTGGGAATCCACGGTCACGTTCCAGTCAGCATCAAACACGTCGCCGCCAAAAGCCCACAGCACGGGCATGAAATCCCCCACGATGGGGTTGCCCTGCTGGCCGCGGATGACATAGCCCACCTTGCCGTCCTTGCCGTTGACGGCCTTGGCGATGTCCAGCGCGCCCTGCCAGGAATCGGGCACTTCAGCATTGGCGGAAGCCAGCACATCAGCGTTGTAGAAAAGCAGCGTCACGTTGCCGGAAAAGGGCAGGGCGAAGGTGTCGCCGGTGCCGTAGGGGGCCTTGCCCAGCGCCAGGGAGGTGGGGACGAAGTCAGGGTCGTCCGTATAGCCCTGCTGGGTGAGGTTCAGGAGCATCCCGGCCTCGGTCACCTCGGGCATCCAGGGATCGTCCAGCATCACGATGTCGTAAGCGCCGGCGCTGTTGCGGCTGTCCAGGGCGATCTTCTGCTTGAGGTCGGGGTTTTCAAGGCCCAGGACCTCGATGGCGCAGTTGTTTTCCTGCTCAAACTGGGCTTTCACGGCGTTGATCACATCCACATGGCTGCCGCCGCGGGCGGCGATGACCAGCTTGGCGGGCTGTTCAGCCAGGGCTGAGGAGGCCAGCGCGCCCACCATCACCAGGGCCAGGAGAAGAGACAAGGCTTTCTTCATGGTTGATTCCTTTCTGTGTGTTTTATTCCTTTACCGCACCGCCGGAAAGCCCGGCGATGAGAAAGTTCTGGGCGAAGAGGACAAACAGGGCGATGGGCACCAGGGATAAAACGCCCCCCGCGGCCACATTGCCCCACTGGGTGAGTTCCTGTTCGGAGTTGAGGGTGGAAAGCGTCAGGGGGATGGTGAACTGCCGGGGGCTTTGGACAAAGATGGCGCTGAAGAGGTACTCGTTCCAGCTGGTCATGAAGGACAGGATCGCCACAGCCGTCAGCCCCGGCAGCACCTGGGGCAGGACGATGCGCACGAAGAGCTGCTGTTCGCTGGCGCCGTCCACCGCCGCGCTCTCCTCCACCTCTTCCGGCAGCGCTTCAAAAAAGGTGATCATAAACCAGACGATAAAGGGGATATTGATCAGAAGGTGGGAGAGGATGAGCGGGATTTTGGTGGAGAGCAGGCCCGCGTCCGAAAACAGGATGTACAGCGGCAGCGCGAAGGCGATGGGCGGCAGGATGCGCAGCAAAAGCACCCAGAACAGCATGGCGCCCTTCATTTTGAAGCGGAAGCGCGCCCGGGCCAGGATGTAGGCGCAGCACAGGCCAAAGGCCAGGGACAGGGCCAGGGCCGAAAAGGTGACCGTAAGGCTGTTGAGGATGGACTGGCCGAAGGATTTGGCAAGGAACAGATCAGAAAAGTGCTCCAGGGAAAAACTCTGCGGAAACAGGCTCAGCGCGCCAAAAAGCTCCCCTTTCTCCCGGATGGCCAGGGAAAACATCCAGTAGATGGGAAACAGCGTCCACACCAGGAAAAGGGCAAGGATCAGGCGCTTGGCCAGGCGCCCGGGCAGGGAATAACGCACGGGGCTACCTCCGTCAGCCGATATAAAAAACGGCGCTTGCCGCGCCGTCAGTCGGGGACATAGCTTACCTTGATGAGGTTGGTGCCGCCTGCCTGGGAGAGGGGTACGCCCGCGGTGAGCACCACCAGGTCGCCCCCTTTGACCAGGCCCGCCTGTTTGGCGGAATTGATGGCCTGGTCGAAGAGCACTTCCATCACCTTTTCCTCGCCCACCATGACCCCTGTGACGCCCCAGGAAAGGCTCATCTGCCGCCAGGTGGTTGAATCCGGTGTGCAGGCGATGATGGGGATGTCCGATCGGAAGCGGCTGAGCATATAGGCGGTGGTGCCGGATTTGGTCACGGTGATGATGGCGTTGGCGCTCAGGTTATAGGCGATCAGACAGGCGGCGTGGGACACGGCATCGGTGATGTTGTGGGCATCCTGATACATGTTGTCCACAAAGAAGCGGCGCTTGTAGTTGATGTCCCGCTCCGTGCGCAGGGCGATGCGTACCATGGTGCGCACAGCCTCCACGGGGTATTTGCCGCTGGCCGTTTCCCCTGAGAGCATGATCACGCTGGTGCCGTCATAGATGGCGTTGGCCACATCGGTGATTTCCGCCCGGGTGGGGCGGGAATGGTGCACCATGGATTCCAGCATCTGGGTGGCGGTCACCACCTGCTTGCCGGCCATGGAAGCCACTTTGATGATGCGCTTCTGGATCACCGGGATCTCTTCAAAGGGGATTTCCACCCCCAGGTCACCCCGGGCAATCATCACGGAGTCGCACACCTTGATGATTTCCTCCAGGTTGGCCACGCCCTCCGCGTTCTCGATCTTGGCCATGACGCGCACGTGGCCGCCGCCGTTTTCGTCCAGAAAATCGCGCATCATTTTCACATCCTCCAGCTTTCTCACAAAGCTGGCCGCCACGATGTCAAACCCGGTGCGGATACCAAAAAGGATGTCCTCCTTGTCCCGATCTGACATGTAGGGGATGGACAGCCTGGCGCCGGGGATGTTGACGCCCTTGCGGTTGGAAAGCTCGCCGCCAATCACCACACGGGTGTGGATGCGCTCGTCAGAGACCTCCAGCGCCTCCAGTTCAATGAGCCCGTCATCCAGCAGGATGCGCCGGCTCTCGCCCAGTTCATGGGGAAGCCGGGCATAGGAGAGGGATACCTGGTTCTGGTCCCCCTCCGCTTCAAAGGTAACCAGGTCAAAGAACTCGCCCGCCTTGAGCGTGATGCCGCCCTCCCGGAAGGTGCCGACGCGCACCTCAGGCCCCTTGGTGTCCAGGATGGTGGCCACGGACACGCCCAGGTCATTGCGCACTTTGTTCAGTTCCAAATAGGTGGCCAGGTGGCTCTCATGGGTGCCGTGGGAAAAATTGAATCGGGCCACATTCATGCCGGCTTCTATCATCGCCCGGATGGTTTCCCGGGTGCTGGAGGCCGGGCCCAGGGTGCAGATTATCTTGGTTTTGCGCATTGGCCTCTCCTTCATGTTGGTTCTCAGGTTTCCCACAGAGTATAGTCCATGGGGCAGGGCAAATCAACAAAGGGCTTGAGCTTGGCGTTGCCTGCGGGCTGTCGGCCCGCTGGGGAA
>JAAYJP010000209.1 GCA_012522875.1 Clostridiales bacterium
CGGGGCGGCCAGAAGGAGAAGACGATATTTTGGCTTTCCATCTGGAAGGGTTTCTTCAGGGTGACAATTTATATCCCCAAAAAAACGTATGGTGATTTGCTCAGCGTACCGCTTGAAGAACAGGCCGGGGCAATCATCTCTGAGGTAAAGCAAATGGGGAAAATGAAGTCCTTTCCGATGGTTTTTGATGTTTGCTCGGATGAAGTGCTTGAAGTGCTGCTTACTATTGCTGACTTTCGTAAACGGGTGCAATAGGCTGTGAAAGCGGGTGGAAATAAGAAATGTTCTGGTAATCAGCCCATCCCAGCGCGTCCCAGTTCCTTATCCCGCATCTGCTGAACAATCGGAGAGTGCAAAAGTGGCTGAAATCACAGGTCCTGGAATAAACCTCGGCGGCAGTCTGCTTTCAGGTGGGCAATATGGTTCTGATGCCGGGGCGATTCTGTCACACAGATATGATAATGGGGCAGATTTTTGGACTACCCCCGACAAGCGGCTGATCAAAGGATCCCCTTTTTCCACACTGGAAAGCATGATGTACTTGCTTGAACTGGGTGTGGATCCAAGGGACCCTGTGATGAAAGCCGCCACGGATCTGGTATTTAACGCATGGCAGGAGGACGGCCGTTTCCGGGTGTATCCCAAGGGTGCCATCTACCCCTGTCAGACGATCAGCGCTGCCAACACGCTCTGCCGCATGGGTTATGCCCAGGACGCCCGGCTCGAAAAGACATTCCGGCATCTGCTGGATACCCAAAACCATGATGGCGGTTGGCGGTGCAAAAAATTCAGCTACGGCCGCGGCCCGGAAACGGAATCCTCCAATCCTTTTCCCACGCTTAACGCGTTGAATGCTTTTCGTTTCAGTGCTCTCTTTCGCGACGAGCCCGCACTTGACATGGCGGTGGATTTTCTGCTGGCGCATTGGACCGTCAGAAAACCCATCGGCCCATGCCATTATGGCATCGGGACCCTGTTCATGCAGATTGAGTATCCTTTCCGAAACTATAACCTCTTTGTGTATGTCTATGTTTTATCCTTTTACAAACGGGCAAGGGAGGACGGGCGTTTTCTGGAAGCGCTGGAGGCTTTGAAGGCGAAGGCACTCAAGGAGCAGATCGTGGTGGAACGCGTGGTCCCAAAGCTTGCCGGGCTCAATTTCTGCAGGAAGGGCCAAACCAGCCTTCCGGCCACACAAAGATACCATGAGATCCTCCGAAATCTCCAAATACAGGCATAACGACTGACCATGAAGGCAGGATCAGGCCGGCATCAGGCAAGAAAAGCCTGTCATAAGAACAGGCCTTAATTGCCCGGGCGGTATGATTATGCCGGCCGGGGATACCCTCCCCCTGATCACCCGGCCAATGTTAATGCAAGGCGTGGCTGATCCGGAATGACAGGCGAAGACAGGAGAGATCTCGGCTTTGCCGCGCTTTGTGGCATAGGAAAAGGGGCTTTCTTCCAGGAAGCCCCTTTTCTTTTTCGCAGCGTGTCGGCGCGTGAGGTCTTATTCCTCTGTGCTTCCTGCGGAAGCCATGCGTTTATAGTTGTTCAGGCGCGCGGCGGCCTCCTCCTCGGCTCGTTTGAACAGTTCACCCGCCGCGTCAGGGAAGGCCTTCAGCAGGGAGGTGTAGCGCACTTCGCCCTTGAGGAAGTCCTGATAGTTTTCGGTGGGATCCTTGCTGTCCAGCTGCATGGGATTTTTGCCTTCTTCCGCCA
>JAAYJP010000210.1 GCA_012522875.1 Clostridiales bacterium
CGCTGGTCGGAATCCATATAGCTGAACACCTCCGCCGAAATATCCTTGGGCAGGATGCGGAAAAGGAGCAGCAGGTTCTCCCGGTCAAGCTTCTTCATATATTCGGCGATATCCACCGGATTAATCATCATCAAAGCACCCCGCAGCTGTCCGTGGCGCTTTTGCGCCATCAGGCTGTCGAGGGTTTCCTGGATCTTCTCCCAGTCCATCTTTCAATCACCTCCGTTTTTGCTGGATAGCCCAAGACAAAAAAGCACTTTGCCTGAGAAACGCAAGTGCCGGCGACTTGGTGATGCGGGAACGAAAGATTATTCAGGCAGCGCGAACCGGACGCGCCGTCTTCGCGGTACGTCTTCCGTTGCCTGGCATCGGACGCCGTCGCCCATATTCCGCCACCTCCTTTTCTTGATTGCTTCAAAAGTATAAGTCGCTATGGCAGGGCTTGTCAACTTCCCTTTTGGCTTGCGTTATGATATATTTCGCCCGGAGGCAGTATGCGAGTATGCGGCATCATCGCGGAATATGACCCTTTCCACCTGGGTCACCGGTATCACATGGAAAGGGCCCGGGAGTTGGCCGGGGCCGATTATGTGGTCGTTGTCCTGGGCTGTGCTTTTTCACAGCGGGGGGAAGCGATGCTGTTTGCATCCCATGACCGGGCGCGCATGGCCCTTTTGTCCGGAGCTGACCTGGTGCTGGGGATGCCCGCCAGTTTCTCCTGCGCCCAGGCCAACCGCTTTGCCCGGGGCGGCGTCAGCATCCTAAACAGCCTGGGAGCGGTCACCCACCTGAGTTTTGGCTGTGAGCCGGATGGCAGGGAATATCTGTCCCGGACGGCCGACCTGCTGCATCACCCATCCCTTGCCTTCGCGCGCACGCTGAAGGCTGGCCTAAAAACCGGAAAATCCTTCGCGCGTGCGCAGGGGGAGGCGCTGAGCGCATGCCTGCCGGATGTGCCGCCTGCGGTTTTCGCGAATCCGAACTTCATCCTGGGGATTAGCTACCTCCTGGAACTGAAACGCCTCCGCAGCCCCATTTGTGCTATGCCGGTTGTCCGTGCGGGCGAATATCATGCCCAGAGCCTTTCCCCCCTCCCCTCCGCCACGGCGGTTCGCCATGCGCTCAGCCAGGGAGGCTGGCAGGGAGTTAGGGCATCGGTGCCACTGGAGAGCTTTTTTGTCATCCGTGACGCGGTGGAAAACGGCCGGCTGCACCAGCCCCATGCGCTTGACGCCTGGCTTATAGGCACGCTGAACATAGGTGGCGAGGCCAGCTTGCAGCTTTCCCCCGAAATGTCGGAAGGGCTAGAGCGGCGTGTCCTGGCAAAAGCGCGGCATGCCAAAACCCGTGAGGAACTTCTTGATCTGATCAACACCCGGCGCTATACAAGGTCCCGGGTAAACCGGGCCCTGAGCCACGCCCTGCTGGGCTTGACACAGTTTCCCGACAGGCCAGCCTACGCCAGGCTTCTGGGCTTCAGGCGAAGCGCCGCCCCGCTGCTTAAGCGACTTAAAAGCGCATCGATCCCACTTGTCGACCGGCCAGGAAGAGGCGCGCCCCCGGGTTTTTTTGAGGAGATGCGCGCCGAAGAACTATGGGCCCTGGGCGCTGGAAAGCCGATGGCCAGCGCTTGGCGCTATCCCTTGATTGTCATCGATTAGGAGGATCACCTATGCGGGAAATCAATGTATCGGATATCAGCCGGACGGTAGCAAACCTGTTCTTGCAGGCCAACTATGTTATTGGAGATGATGTAATGGATGCCCTGGGTTCTGCCGCCAGGCATGAGCCCTCATCCCTTGGAAAGCATGTGC
>JAAYJP010000211.1 GCA_012522875.1 Clostridiales bacterium
CCAAATGGAGCCACACCAGGAGTGTATTGCTAAACGCCTTATTTTACAAGGAGAATTTGTCCTTTTTATCATTTTCTGAGTGTACGTCTATAAATCACACCCAGGGACTCAACAAATGATAGAATGACTTCTATCGGCAGTTGGGTCCCTTTTTCATTCGGTGCCTCGAAATCCGTTGATATATCAAGGTATTTGGCACTGCACGACTTCCTGTTTCACAGCCAATTTGGGGTGAAAATTGCTTCTCAAAAACCGTTCCGGGTGTCTTTCTGAAAATACGTCAAAAAGTCCATTTCAAATAGTTTTGCATTGCCCAGGGGGGTGCATTTTCCCTTCAAATAGTTTGGCATTGGCGATTTTTCCACTGTTTGCTTGGTTTTTTGGCATCTCCATGTGCGAGGATAGAATCAGCATGCGGGAGAACAATTTGGTTAGCTGGTATGCTACGAGAAAGCCGCCAGGCAGTCCGGGTCGTTCAGGATACCCTCCAACTGCACCCGGTGGCAGGTGGGCACCCGCTCCCCGCTTGCCGGGTCCTCCACGTATTCTATGCCGTAGCGGCTTAATACCACGCCCCAGTGCGCCTCAGCGTCCGCGTCGTCGAGGTTTAAGATGCTCTCATGACTGTGGACGACGACGTTGAGGTCGAGACCGCAGGATTCTCGGTAGCGAACATGGCATTTCTGCAGAAGCATGTTCTCTCGGCGGCCGGCGGCATGGTCGTTCGCCAAGGCGACGAACCGCCTTACCTGGCACTGGGCTTCAAGGCTGAAAAGAGCGTGAAGCATCTACTATGCCCTCCACCATCACCATGCCCCGGGAGGGAAAACCATCACTTACCTCCCGGGGGAGGCGTACAATGGTCAGCGATTCAAGATGGATAGCCTTCGTTTCAAAAACAATGTCCGTCAATGGTTCATCTCCTGTTGCAGAATACAACAAATACGAGGGAAGTATACCCATGGGTTATCCCGTGGCGCGCCCCACAACCTAAGCGTCAGGTGAGGATCACCTCCGCGCGTGCGGGGAATATGATATGACTTTGAGTGAATACCTGACCGAGCGGGGATCACTCCCGCTCGTGGCGTCAATGAATGACGCAATCTTTAGAATGGATTGACACATATATTGGAGTGAATCGGGCACCCCCTTGCGGAGATTGTTCAATATCTCGCAGCAGATTACTGGCATCCAAGGCATCCCTAGACTAACTCTCTGCCAAAAGCGATGAGCTGCCGCTTGCCTGTTTTAAAATGCTGACCGCCCGCTCATCAGACCCCGATTTTGTCAAACCGGAGCTCGCGTGTGCTAACCTCTTTGCCTGTAGGCACTGCCAGGAGCGCGTAAAGTTCAGGACGTCTTGTCCTGATCCATCGCTGCCCCGTGCTTTCAGGGACCAAATTCAGATCCAGGTCCGCTGTCAGCATTTTATCTTCTGCGGCCCAGGTTTCTGTCAGTATTCTGCCATAGGGGTCGATGATCATCGCGTTGCCTGTCCTGACTTCGTCATCATCGATGCCAACCCCGTTGCTGAACACATAAAACACCCCGTTGTCGTGGGCGCGGCTGGGCAGCCATCTCATCAGCCAGCCCCGGCCTTTGTCGCCATAAAACTCCGCCTCAATCGCTTGTGGGTTCTCTTTCCGCTTGTTCCACAGATCCTGATCAATGATTCCCATGATGTTGGGGTCATTCGAGCGGCAGCCGCCGGTCTGATGCGGCGCCAGGATAATCTGCGCCCCCAGCAGGGCCGTCAACCTGACATTCTCGAAAATATTGTTGTCATAACAGGTCAGCACACCCACCCTGCACCCGTGCGGCGTGTCAAAGACGGTGAAAGTGTCGCCCTCCAAAATATAATCACTCTCAAACGCGTGGATCTTTCGATGTTTTTTGAACGTCCCGTCCGGCATGGCGATGATGTAGGTGTTGTACATCTTGCCGTCTTCTTCTTCAATGAGGCCCGCCCCGATGGTCATATGGTACTTCTTTGCCAGATCCATTAAAAACAATGACGAAGGGCCGGTAAAAGCGGGCTCCGCGAGATCAAGCAGCGCCTGCTGGGTTAAATTGCGCCAAAACCAGTAGCCCGTGACGCAGCCTTCCGGAAAGGAGATAATCTGTACATTGTCCCGCGCGGCTTCCATCACAAATTTTTGAATGGTTTGGAGATTCTTTTCTTTATTTCCATTCTCATGCTGGAACTGGACCGCGGCAACCCGGACATGATCCGCCATGTGTAGACCTCCTGATATACAATCTTGTTTGTTTGTAAGTTCAAATCGACTCTGCGCGGCCAGCATCACCAGGTGGCGCACATGCTGTGTTGCCAGCATCCGATCATGGAGTGTTTTTATATGAGCGACGCGGGTGCCACCTCTATCATAAAAGCAGTTACAACAATGATATGGGGGGCGGATACCGGGGCTCGTGTCAATCTTACACTGGACGGCGATGTTTTAAAAGGGCTATAGATACAAGAAGCCGAAGGTCTATATGATTCATTGTGTTTATGTGATCCGGTTACCGGCCAGGTTGATTCTTCGGGTTTTTCAGGCTGCCCCG
Organism: Clostridiales bacterium; assembly: GCA_012522875.1. Classification (GTDB taxonomy): domain Bacteria; phylum Bacillota; class Clostridia; order Christensenellales; family Aristaeellaceae; genus UBA6115. The sequence continues at coordinate 2,566 of JAAYJP010000211.1, forward strand.
GTTTGGTGGCGTCATTCTCCCTTATCGCCTTGAACCGTACAATTTCATTCCCTCCATTGGCGTGAACTTTAAAAGGAAATTGATTGCCCCTTGACAAGTCAAAATAAAGCGTTTACCATTCAGCTCATTGAACGTAAACGATTGCGTAACCCATCATAAGACGCTCAAATCAGACATGCAATTCCCGGACGGTATCCAGGCAAGCCACACTGTTTTAGAGAAGAGATGATCAAGTGAGCAGACAAGGAACCAGAAAACCGCTGTCTTTAAAGCGGCTGAAGAACCAGTTCTTCAACCTCGTTGGGAATCCATTCAACATGGTGGTGTTTATTTCCCTGGTCGCGCTGGTCGCGCTGATCGTCCTTCCGCTGCTTCAGATGCTTAAGGAGACCGTTACGCTCTCCCGCAGCGAGCTGCGCCGGGTGGACGGGCAGGTGGGGGACTTCACGCTGTATTACTGGAAGTACCTGCTCTCTTCGCAGATGACCGGGGCAGTCCTCTGGCAGCCGCTTTCCCATTCGCTGGTGACCGGATTTTTCACCGCCCTGATTTCAGTCCCGCTGGGGTCCATCCTCGCCTGGATGATGGTACGAAGCGACCTGCCGCACAAAAAAGCGATTTCGATGCTGGTGATCATTCCCTATATGATTCCCTCCTGGACAAAGGCGCTCAGCTGGCTTGCCATATTCCGAAACCAACGCTCCGGGGCGCTGGGTCTTTTGGCCGGCATGGGGGTCGCGGTTCCGGATTTTGTCGCCTACGGCCCTATTGCCATCGTGCTGGTGATGACGCTGCATTACTACGCCTTTTCCTACATCATGGTGTCCGGCTCACTGCGCTCCGTGAACAGCGAACTGGAGGAAATGGCGGAAATTCAGGGCGCGAACAAGCGCCAGATCTTAAAAAGCATCACCCTGCCCCTGGTGTTGCCGGCTGTATTGTCCGCCACCATCATGACGCTGAGTAAGTCGATCGGCTCATACGGCGTAGCCGCCAACCTGGGCAACCGCATCGGCTATTTTACACTCGCGACAAAAATGAAAGAGTTCATCAATGGAACCGGCAACACGGGCGTGGGCTACGCGATGTCCCTGCTGCTGATCCTTTTGGCGTCCGGGACCATCATCGCCAACCAGCGCATGGTCGGGACCCGCAAGTCCTATGAAACCATGGGCGGTAAGGGCACCCGGCACTCCCCCATTCCCCTGGGGAAGGCAAAAACCCCGCTGATGGGGTTCATCGTGCTGTTCCTGTTTGTCGCGATGGTGATACCGATGTTTGTGCTGGTAATGGAATCTTTCCAGGTCACCACGGGCGGGGGATACGGCTTAAACAACCTGACGCTGTACAACTATATCGGGGTGCGGGATTTCGCCAACCAGAATATCCACTATCCCGGCATCTTCAGGAACCCTGAGTTTAGCAAGGCGCTGTGGAACACCGTCAAGCTGACAGTCGTCGCGTCCATCCTGACCGCGTTTTCCGGGCAGTTTCTGGGCTATATCAGTTCACGCGGGCGCGGGCGGTGGTTTGGGAAAGTGACGGAGCAACTGGTGTTTGTTCCCTACCTGATGCCCGGCGTCGCGTTTTCAGCAATCTATTTCGCGATGTTCAGCCAACCGCATCTGGGCGGCCTGATCCCCTCTCTGTACGGGACATTCGCGCTGATTGTGCTGGTTTCGGTGGTCAAGCATTTTCCGTTCGCCAGCCGCGCGGGCACAGCCAACATGCTGCAAATCGGGGTAGAACTGGAGGAAGCCGCGGATTTGGCGGGCGCCAGCTTCTGGCGTCGGATGCGCTCCATCATCATCCCGCTGGCGAAACAAGGCTTCATTTCGGGCTTTATGCTGGTGTTTATCAGCATCGCCAAGGAATTGGACCTGATTGTCATCCTGATGACCCCCAATAACCGTACGCTGTCCTATCTCGCCTTCACATACTCCAAAGACGGCATGGCCCAGATGGCAGATGCCATATCCATCTGCGTGCTGCTCTTTATCCTGGTGTGTTACCGCATTGCCAACCATTTCGGCGCCGACATTGGAAAAAGCTGGGGATGATGTCCAAATTATTGTCAATAACAGGAAAAGAGAGGAAACGGCATGAGCAGGATTGAGCTGATCCATATAGATAAGTATTTCGGGGACAATCATGTGCTCAAGGATTTGAACCTGACCATAGAGGACGGGGATTTCATGACGCTGCTTGGTCCTTCCGGATGCGGAAAGACCACAACCCTTCGGGTCATTTCAGGCCTTGAAAAGCCCCAGAACGGCAGATTGCTCATTGACGGCCATGAGGTCATCAACGCCGATACAGCCTACTTTGAGGAGCCGGGGAAGCGCGGACTCAACCTGGTGTTCCAGAGTTACGCGCTCTGGCCGCATATGACCGTGTATGACAATGTCGCGTTCGGGCTGAAAATCAGGAAGCTTCACCACGCCGAAGTGGAGGAGCAGGTGATGAAATCCTTGACCTTGATGCGCATCCAGGAATTATCCAAGCGCTACCCCAATGAACTCTCCGGCGGCCAGCAGCAGCGCGTGGCGATCGCGCGCGCCATCGCCTCCAACCCAAAACTCCTTCTATTGGATGAACCGCTGTCCAACCTGGACGCGAAGCTGCGCATTGATATGCGCGCCGAACTCAAGAGGCTTCACCGGGACATGGGCACCACGATCATCTATGTCACCCATGACCAGGTGGAGGCGCTGACGATGTCGACCCGGATTGCCCTGTTCAAGGCAGGCGTGCTGTCGCAGGTGGATACCCCCATGGCCCTTTATATGAACCCGATCGACCTGACCGCTGCCGATTTTATCGGCAACCCGCGCATCAATTTCCTGCACGGCACCGCCCATGCGGAATCAGCGGGGCTGAGCGCTACCTGCGGCCTTGGCACATTCGCCTACAAAAAATCACATTTGACCGGGGAAGAAATCCCCAAAGGTGAGTTCTCCTGCGTGTTTGGCATCCGCCCTGAACAGGTTTTGATTGAAACCCAGCCGGAGGAGGGGCTGGTGGAAGCGGATGTGTACGCCAGCCAGCCCGCCGGGTCGGAGACGCTGGTGACGCTGATCGCCGGGAAACAGGAGCTTTTGAGCAAACAGCTGGGCCTGATTGACTATGAGATGAACCAGAAAGTATACCTGCGGTTAAATCCCGACAAATTCAACATCTACAACAAGGAAACCGGCAACCTGATCAAGTACGCGGTATAAGCCGCGGCTTAATAAATGGAGGAAAGAACATGAAAAAGATCTGGGCACTTGTGCTGGCGATGCTGCTGCTGCTGTCACTCCCCTCAGCATACGCGCAGGAACCCGACTGGGAGCACATGACCGATGACGAACTCTATGCGCAGGCAAAGGAAGAAGGCGGAGACATCAATGTCTACGCGATCTCCAGCCGCATGCAAAAGGTAGCCGAAAATTTCAACGAAGCTTTCCCGGGCCTCAACGCGATCGCCTATGACTTTGACCAGGATGAAGCGATTGCCAAAGTAAAGATTGAGGCGGAAACCGGCAACGTCAACGCGGATGTGCTGCAGTGCAAGGACACGGCGGGCGAAATCTACTTTGACTTCTATCCGATGGGCTACATAACGCCCTTCTATCCGGCCGACATCGTCGAAAAAATCAGCAATAAATCGCTGCTGGAGTATGGCTTCCCCTTCTACGCGGCGCTCAACTTCTGGTATTACAACACAGAAATGTACCCGGACGAGCAGCCCGTCAAGTCCTGGTGGGACATTGTGGAACTGGATGAAAACGGACACCAGCGCTTCGCTGTCATCACAAAAGAAATCGGGACAGAGGACACCTACCTCGCGCTGTTCGCGAGCTTTGTGATCAACGCGGATCAGATGAAAGCCGATTATCTTGCAAAGTACGGCGAACCGATTGAGTTTACCTATGACCCGGCCGTCTTTGGCACCGAGCCTGACAACTACGGCTGGGAGTATATCTACCGCTTCACGCAGCTGAAAATGACTTTTATCGACGACGGCGATGAGGTTGTGGAAGCTGTCGCCAAGGCAGGCGAGCCCACCCTGGGCTTCTGCTCTGCCGGTAAAATCACCAACCGCGACGAAAACAACTGGCCGATCGCGTGGCTAACCCATTTAACGCCCTATACCGCTGTTCAAAACAGCAATTACCTGTATGTCGTCAACGGAACAAACAACCCCGCGGGCTCCAGGCTGTTCATCCGCTTTCTGATGGGCGGCGCGGACGGCAAGAGCGGCGGATTTGACCCCTTCACCAAAGAAGGCAACTGGACCATCCGCGATGACCTGGTCAATGAGAACAACCCCTTCTCCATCGCTGACAGCGGCGCCATTGTGTCCTCCATCAAGGACATCTATGACATCATCTTGGATGTGCATGATTTCTGGATTTACAACCTGAGCAAAAGCCCCAACATGTAATCATCCTTTAACAAAAGCCGCGGGCGCCGATAAGCGCCCGCGGCGGGCAGGGAAAAAATGCAGCACGGACAGCCTAAGACAGGACAGACCCGGGCGGACAAATTCTGGAGCATTTTTCTTTTTACCAAAGATGGTAAAGTCAAAAGTCCGCTGATCATCTACTCCTTTTCCCTGAGCGTCGTCTTGCTGGCCGTCTACGGCGCGTCCTACTTTTTCCTGGTTGACGCTGTGCACCACGCGCTGATTGGCAGCGCGGCATGGGTTTCGGACCTCGCGGAGAGCCTCATCCCCGGGCTCATTGGCGTAGGACTGGTCAGCTTGCTGCAATCAACATCCAAAGGCAAAGGCTATATCCCCGCCGCGTATGTGTGGCTGTTGCTGTACGCGGTTTTTATCCTGGCAGCCATGATGCTGACGTTGCAAATGTATGAAGACCGGATGTTTTTTTTAAGCTTGTTTTTCCGCCTTGTCCCTTTCCCCCTGGTCGTGGGCGGCAGCATTTCCTGGAAGATGTTTCTGAAAAACAGCGGCCGGAAAAGTGGCGGCCAGGCTTCCCCTGCCCGGGGCGCGGACAGCGCCGGCTCCTTTTAAAGGCGCGCGATTGCTGCGGATTGATTTTATCAATGTGGGTGACGGCGATGCCGTCCTCGCGCGGGAGTTTATCAGGCAAAGGCTGATCTATACCCTGCTTGTGGACTGCGGGCGGGAGAGGGTGCCTCCGCTTTTGGGCTCCAGACGGATCAGCGCGCCTGAATATCTCCGGGCGCAGGGAGTCATGTCAATCGACCTGATGGTTATCACCCACCTGCACCCGGACCATTTTGGGGGGATGCTAGCTCTTGCAGGGATCCCCGTCAGGCGCGTGATCGCCGGTTACATCCCATCGCGGGAGACAGCGTCTGTCATCGGGAAACCCAGACCCTCTTCCAGCCACTCAACACGGGGCATGTACGCGTCCCTGACCGCCTATGTTGAGGGCATTCGCCGGATGCGCGGCAGCAGCTGTTTGACAGAGGAGGCTGCAAAAATCCCCTTATCCGCCCTGACCCGCCGGTTGACGATGTCCATCCATTGCCCCGACAAATCACTCCTGGCCCGGCAAAAAGCGGTTTTTGGGGCGATGGAATCGGGGAAAAGACTACCGGAAGCCATTTTGTACGCCGTATCAAAGGAGCGCAATCAATCCAGCCTGCGTATCACCCTCACATACGCCGGACGAAGAATTCTCCTGCCCGGGGACGCGTACGGCGCGTACTGGGAAGACGAACAAGACGCGCGGCGATGCGACATCCTCAAACTGCCGCATCATGGGGATGAGAAATCGCTGACCCCCGCGCTGATGCAGCGGCTGCGCCCTTCCCATGCTGTCATCACGGGGCTAATGGGGGACAGCGGCAAACACCGGCCGTCTAAAAAAAGTGTCGCGCTTTTAAAGCGCTGGCGGGTGCAAATCTCCAGCCTGGAGAACGAAAAGGCGACGGAACTGCCCCGCGCGTCGCGTCAGGCCATCGTGTTCTTGATTCGGGAAAGCGGCAGGATCAGGCGGCGGATCGCGGAGTAGACAATTGCATCCATTGAAAAAGAAATGAAGGCGTGCCAACATGATTGATACGGTGCTGTTTGACATGGGCGGAACACTGGAGGACATCCGCCATACGCCCCAGACCCTCGCGCGCGCGACGCATAGCGTGGCGGATACCTTAAAAAAGCACAACCTCACCCCCTGCGTTCCGGAAGCCGACATGGAGACGCTGCTTTCAGAGGGCCTTCGCCAGTACAATGTCAAGCGGGACGAAAATTTCATGGAACTAAAGCCTGAACGCATCTGGGCTGACTACCTGCTTTGCGGGATGAACCTCGACCGGCAATGCGTGGAACGCATCTCGGAAGAACTGGCCTGTACCTGGGAGAACGAATACTTTGAGCGCTGCCTGCGCCCGGGCGTGCATCAGATGCTTCAGGGGCTTGATTCGCTGGGGCTGAAATTGGGCATCATCAGCAACACCGCCAGCCTTTTCCAGGTGTTCGATCAGTTGGAAAAGTATGGGATCCGGGACTTTTTCAGGGATGTGACCCTGTCTTCCCAGGTGGGCTACAGAAAACCGCACCCTAACATTTTTAAGGTCGCCCTGCTTCAGATGCGCTCAGACCCGCGGCACAGCGTGTACGTCGGGGACACGGTGTCCCGCGATATCATCGGGTCAAAACAGGCGGGGTTCGCGTGTTCTGTGCTAATCCACTCCCAATTGACCTGTGAAAAGGATGAGGTGCTTGAAAAGGCGCCCCAGCCAGATTTTTCTGTGGAAAAGATAAGCGATGTTTTGCAGGTCTGCCAATCGCTTATGTCATGATATTTCACTCGGGGATTGATTTTTATAACGGAATGATGGAACCCGCATGGAGGACCATTTGATCAGTTTCACCTTTTATCAGTTATAGAAACGCCTGGCATACGCTTCCGCGTCCTCCCGGCTGCCCGTGTAGGCGCCGGGGGTTTCCATTTTAAGGGAAACAAGTGCCGCTGCCATCCGCAGGGATTCCGGGATTCCGCTGGTTAGCCGCTCTGTGATGTAGCTGGAAAAACAGGTGTCCCCGCGCCCGGTCCGCCCCGTTAAGTTTCTGGGCTTGAGGGGCTGTGAATAGACGCGGTTCCCGTCAAAGATGATCACGCGCGAATTGTGGGTGACCATGACCTCTTTCGCGCCCCAGCTGCCCATCACCCGGGCGGCCTGCTCCATGTCGCTGTGTCCGGTCAGGATTTCCGCTTCATAGGCGTCTGTTTTGAGGAATTGGATCAGTTTGAGGTAGTCCCGCTTTTCGGGCCAGTCCTCAAACACCATCCTGCCGTCCTTGACCACCCGCAGGAGGCACTGGACATCCAGCGCGGCCAGGGCGCGGCTGGCGGCCAAACGAATCATATCGTGCCCCAGGTCGCCCCGCATCAACCCCGCGAGCTGGTAGACGGCGGCGTCCACATCCGGGACTTCGCCGGGGAGATACGGGTCAATTTGACTGTCGACAAAGCCTTCCCTGCGCTCCCGGTCGGGCGTCAGGTAGACATTGCGGATCAAGGTCGATTGCGGGCTTTGGAGCGTATACACCTTGATGGCAGGCTGGCTTTTGAACACCGCCTGTGCGTCCACCGTCTCCGGGTTGCCTTTGTGCAGGACCGCGACCCGCCGCCCCATCGCGGCGGCAGCGAAACCCGAGTAGAGCACAGCGCCTCCGGGCTCCCGGACAGGTTCGCGCCCAAAATCGGTGTTGACATCCATGCACACCTGTCCAATGATAAAACTGTCGTATCGGCTCATAGGGGCGCTCCGATCATAAAGTGGGGAAAAGTGTTAGCGTTTTTTGCAGCTCCTGCGGACAACCAGGCGCGGCGGAAGTTTTTCCTTTATCAGCTCGTCTGATTCATTCCGAATGCGGCGCACCAGCGCGCTCACCGCGCGCGCCGCCATTTGCTGTTTGGGCTGCTCAACAGTGGTCAGCTCGATTTTTGGCAGATCAGCGAAGCTGATGTTGTCAAATCCCAAAAGGGAAACATCTTCCGGAATCCGGATGCCCGCCTCATCGGCAGCCTTGATGATGCCCAGGGCGTTGGTGTCGGACGACGCGAATATCGCCGAAAAATCAAGCGGCCTTTTTGAGAATAGGCGGACCGCGAGTTCGTAGCCGTTCTGGATGGATGTGGAGGGGAGGGGGTTGTCCGCAAAGCGTGGCCGCAGGCTGTTCTTCATACAGGTGGCGATATATCCCTCCGCGCGCAGGTGGTGGGTCACGCTGACAAGCCTCCGGCCAAAATAGATAATGTCCCGGTGCCCAAGGGAAATCAGGTACTCCGTGCCAAGGACGCTGCCCGCGTAGTTGTCCACCGATACGAAGCTCACCGGCATGTCCCTGATGTTTTCACTGATAAACACTGTCGGTACCTGGGCGATATAGGGGCTCAGCACGGCGTAGGATTCCTGCTCGGCGGGCACAACGATGATGCCGTCCACCCGCCTGCCGACCAGCAGCTGGAAGACCTGCTTTTCCTGGTCCAGGCTGTGGGAAGAGTTGCACAGAATCATCTCATACCCCTCTTCCCTGGCGGACTGCTCGGAGAAGTTTGCCAGTTCCGACATAAAGGGGTTATTGAGATTCGTGACAATCAGCCCCAGGGTCCTGGTACTCCGCTTGACCATGGCCCGGGCAACATAATCCGTTGTGTAGCCCATGTCCCGGCTGATTTTCAGGATACGCTGCCGCGTGGCTTCGCCGATTTCCCCGCTGCCGGAGAGCGCCCTTGAAACCGTCGCGTAGGACACCTCCGCAACCCTGGCAATGTCCTTCAGGGTGACATATTTCATCCCATACCCCCATCAACTGCGCAAGCGTTTCCGCTTTTTATAATTCTACCCCTTCACAGGGGGGATTTCAAGCGCGCGCAGCTTATAATGCCTCTATGGAACCTTCCTTCGACAGGGGAATTTGCTTGACAGCGCGGCACGGAGTCCCTACAATGGGCAGGAAGTACGCAAACGTTTACGCCTTTTTCCGAAGGCACGGGAGGACAGCATGATCCGGTCAGTGGTATTTGATGTGGGGGGCACAATGCACGTCTCCTTGAAAGACCCTGATCGCGTAGTGGCTTTCTCCGTCAATGTCCTGGGCGTTCTTTCAAACGGCGGGATCCCGCTTGATGTGATGCCGGAGAAATTCTACGCGTCCCTTCAACGCCATGCTGAGGAATACAAGGAATGGTCTGAGCAAAGCGGGCGGGAATTGCCTGGGGAGCAAATATGGGGAGACTATTATTTAAAGCCCTACCATGTAGACAAGGAAAAATTAAAACCGTTGGCGGAGGAACTGAGCTTTCTGTACGATGACGCGAGGGTATGCAACATCCCCCGCCCCAACCTTCTGGAAACGATCAGGGCAATCCACGCCATGGGGATCAAGACGGGCGTGATCAGCAACATCATTTCACTCGCCTTTGTGCCTACCGTCCTCAAACGCTACGGAATCGCCGAATATATGTCCTGTGTGGTGCTCTCAAGCGCGGTTGGGATCCGCAAGCCCCAGCCGGGCATCTTTCAGGCAGCGGAAAGGGAATTGGGGCTTGCGTCCAGTGAACTGGCCTATGTGGGCGATACGATTTCCCGCGATGTGATCGGCGCACGTAACGCCGGATGGCGGCTGATGATACAGATCAAAAACCCGTCGACCGAATTTCGGGACCGGAATGTCAAAGGCAGCGGATTTGTGCCCGATTACCTGATTGACGGCCTGGATGAGATTCCCGGAATAATCTCGCGGGAAAACAAAAAGGATGAGGAGGGCATTGCGTGAAAGCCGGGATTGACACCATTTTCTTTGACGTGGGCGCGACCCTGCGCGTGGTGGTGGAAGACAGGGAATTTTCAGCATCCGCCGAGGATGAGATCATGCTGCTGACCCAGTCGGGGGAGGACCGCGCGGCGTTCTTCCAAAAGCTGGAGCGTAACTGGAAAGCCTTTCGAAAGAGGGCCAAAACTGTGATGCTGGATATGTCTGAAATTGAACTGTGGACCCAGTACCTCCTGCCGGATTATCCGCATGAGATTATGGCGCCAAACGCTGCCCATCTGACACGCCTGTGGCGCAACCATGACGGGCGCCGCGTGCCAAGGCCGGATGTCAACGATACCGTGCGGGAGCTCTACCGGCGCGGGTACAAACTGGGCATCATCGCCAATACCATTACGGAAACGGAGATCCCTGACTGGATGTGCGAGGAAAAAATCGCTGGGTTCTTCCAGACGGTGATCCTCTCTTCCAAGGTGCGCCTGCGCAAGCCAGATCCGGCCATCTACCATCTGGCGGCCCGCTGCATCGGTTCCAAACCCGAGGAATGCGCCTATGTGGGGGACAATCCGGTGCGCGACGTGGAGGGAACCATCGCGGCGGGTTTTGGCGCGATGATCCTCCTGGACGTGCCGGACGCCAGCGACAAGGACAAGGAGGCGCCCTGCCTGCCCGACTACACCATTGGAAAAATTTCAAACCTGCTGGACCTGTTCCCCTCCCGCGCGCCCCGCAAAGGTGAAGCATGACCAACAACACCAAAGGGATTTTTTTTGACCTGGGCAATACGCTGCGGATCCTGTATGAGGACAGCGGTATGTCCAGCGCGGCCAAAGAAAACATGGCCCGCCTGGCGGGAACTGAAATAGACCCGCAGCGCTTCCACCAAATGGTGGAGGAGCGCTACGAGGCGGGCTACCGGAAGTGGGCGATGGAAAATATGCGGGAAGCGGGGGACACTGCCCTGTGGTGCGAGTGGCTGCTGCCGGACTTTGACCGGGAGCTGATCAAAAGAAACGCGCAGGAGTTAACCCTGTGCTACCGCCAGGCCAAGGGGATTCGGAAAGTCGTGCCCCACGGCGAAGAGGTCATCAAGGAACTGCACCGGCGCGGGTACCGCCTGGGCATTATCAGCAACCTGATTGGCGAAGCGGAAATCCCCCGATGGCTTAAGGAAGACGGCTTTGACCGGTATTTTGAGTCGGTCACCCTTTCCTCCGTGTGCGGCATCCGCAAGCCGGACCCCGAGATCTACCGCCTGGCCGAGCAGGCGCTTGGGATTCCCCTCAGAAAGTGCGCGTCGGTGGCGGACAATCTGAGCCGGGATATTACAGGCGCCAGAACCGCGGGGATCGGGTGCAGCGTCCTGTTTATTTCGCCTGAGAAACTGGCTAAAAAGACGATTACGGATGAAAACAGGCCGGACCATATCATTCACGATTTTAAGCAGCTGCTGGATTTGTTTCCCGCGCCGAAGGGGCAAACATGAATACAGACATCCGCGCCATCTTTTTTGACCTGGGGGGCACGTTCCGCATCGTGCATGAGGACAAGTCGTATTCAGACAATGCCAAAAAGCGCATCGCGCTGCTGTGCGAGGCCGGCATGGATCCGGACAGTTTCCACCAGCTCATTGACGCGCGCTATGACAGGTACCGGGAATGGGTGCTAAAACACATGTGCGAGGCGCCGGAGGACATCCTCTGGACGCGCTGGCTGGCGCCGGACTACGATCAGGACCGCGTGACCGCGGCCGCGGGAGAATTGACCTACCTGTACAGGCAGGCAAAGGGTGAGCGCCTGGTTGTGGAAGGCGGGGTGGACACCGCGAAGGAACTGTGCGCCCGCGGCTACACGCTGGGCATCATAAGCGATTTGGTGGGGACCAGGGAAATTGACGAGTGGCTGGACCGGGACAACTTGCGGCCGTATTTTAAGGCGGTCCAGCAGTCTTCCGTCACGCTCATCAGAAAGCCGCACCCCGCGATCTACTATTACGCGCTGCGTGAAGCGGGCGCCAGGGCGGAAACCAGCGCCTTTATCGGGGACAACCTGGCGCGCGACATTCTGGGCGCCAAGGCCGTGGGCTTTGGAATGACCATCGCGGTGGAGTATGAGGGCATGCCGCCGCTTAAACCGACAGACGAAACCATGCCGGACGCCAAAATCACGGCGTTTCGCCAGCTGCTTGATATCTTTCCCTCCAGAGGCAGGGTGGATACGGCTCGGATTTTAAGGGTTGGGGAGGAAGCATGAACCAGTCAGGATACGGAGCGGGTTTGCTTGCGCGTGCGGTGGAACAGGCGTACGCGCGGGGGCAGACCGATTACAGCCTTGAACCCCTGGTGCGCGCGGACGATGTCGGAAAAGCTGGCAGGATCAAAGGGGGCGACGCGGTCATCTTCTGCTGCAGGCGGGGCGAGCGGGAGATTGAGCTGACCGAGGCGTTCACGCAGCCCGCATTCCGGGGTTTTTCGCGCGAGATGCTTCCGGACCTGGAGTTTGTGATCCTGACGCTGTATCATGAGAAATTCAAAGACCTGCCCGTTGCTTTTATGCCCTCAAGGGTGGAAAAGACGCTGGCGGAGACGGTCAGCCGTGCGGGGCTTTCCCAATTGCACATCGCTGAATCCGAGAAATTCGCCCACGTTACCTTTTTCTTCAACGGCGGGTCCAACGCGAAGCTTCAGGGGGAAACGGATGTCTGTGTCCCGTCCTTAAAAGGTGTGCCGTTTGAACAACACCCGGAACTGAGCCTAAGGGGCGTGGCGGGGGGCACAGCCGACGGCATCAGGAAGGGGTACGATTTTATCGTGGCGAATTTTGCCAACGGCGACGTCATCGGTCATACGGCGGACAAAGACGCGAAAATCGCTTGCGCGGGGAATGTGAGCCGCCATCTGGGGCAGGTTGCGCAGCAGGCGGCTGAGGCAGGCTACGCGGTGCTGATCGCCGCGGACCACGGCAACCTTGAGGAAATCCTGACCCCGGACGGCAAACCCCATGTCGCGCACACGACGAACCCGGTAAACCTGATCCTTGCGGGCCAAAAAGAATCCCTTGGTTTGCGGGACGGGATTTTGGCCGATGTGGCGCCGACGGTGTTGGCGTTGCTCGGTCTCAAAAAACCCAATCAAATGACCGGTAGAAGCCTGCTCACCGGGAGAGCGGAAATACAGAAAGTGCTGCTGGTCATCCTGGATGGCTGGGGCATCGGGAGCGCGGACAGCAACGACGCGATTTTTCTGGGCGATACGCCGGAGTGGGACGACTTATTGAAATACAACCCGCACAGCGCGCTTTTGGCAAGCGGTGAAGCAGTCGGCTTGCAGGCGGGCAAGGCGGGCAACTCCGAAGCCGGGCACCTGAATCTGGGCGCCGGCAGGGTGGTGGCGCAGGACGACGTGCGGCTGGACCAGGCGCTCAAGGAAGGGTCCTTCGCGAAAAATGGGGTATTCAAACAGGCCCTTGCTCGGGCAAAGGAAAAGAAGGCCGCGCTGCACCTGATTTCCTACCTGTCCCACAAATCATCGCACGGGTCGATTGATTACCCCCTGGCGCTGACGCGGATGGCCAAGGCGCAAGGGCTAAAAGACATCTATCTGCACATCATTTTTGACGGCAGGAGCACCGCGCCCGGCAGCGCGCCTTCGCTGCTTTGTGAGCTTGAAACAAGTCTGGCTTCATTGGGGGCAGGGCAGGTGGTTGACGGCGTCGGGCGGGGGATCGCCCTTGACCGGGATGGCAACTATCAAAAAATCAAGCGCGCGTATGACATGATGGTACATGGCGAAGGAACGCCGTATGCTGATAGTTCCGAAGATAATTGACCAACGCCGTTCCAGATATGAATGAACCTGAATTCCGCTTTCTGCTTAGCTGTTTTTCAATGGGGCAGTGCGACCCCCATAGAGCGCAGCCTGTCCTCAACCTTTTTATAATCTCCGTCAAACTGGTGGGCAGCCATGCCGGCTTTAACCGCTCCCGCGACATTTTCGATTAAATCATCCACAAACAGGCACTCCCCGGGCAGGAGGGCGTATCGCTCGCACAGGCGCTCATAGATGCGCCGGTCGGGCTTGCTGACTTTTTCATGCGCGGATACGACCATGCCATGAAACCGGGGATAATACGCCCGCTCTTTTAACGCTTCGGGGAAGCGTGTGCCGGCGTTTGACAGGAGGTACAGCCCCAGGCCGGCGTCGCGCGCCCTTTTTGTAAAGGAATCGGCGCCGGGGATGGGCGCCATCCACCGCGGCCACTGATCCAAAAGCAATTTGAGTGTATCGTGCAGGCGCCGGGGCGTGCGCGACAGGGCAATGCCCAATAATTCTTCCTCTGTGATCTGCCCCGCGTCGTGCAGGTGCCACTCCGGCGTATCAAACAAGGCCATGTACAGAATGTCCGCATCCTGATCGTTCCCCACCGCCCGCAGGGCAAATGTCTTGGGCTCCCAGGTCAAAAGCACATTGCCCATGTCCAACACCAGGTTGCGTACTTTCATCACACGCATTGCTCCATCTATTTGATATCATGTTTGCCCCTTTAAAGGTCCCGGCACATCTATTATATCGAAGATCCATGCAACTTGCCCATCCCCTTTCATGCGGGAAAGACTACGGACATCAGTATACGATATCGCGGCGATTCGTATGATATACTGACCCCAGAATATTTGAAAGGAGCCTTTGAACGAAAAATAAAGTGGGAACAAGGAAAATTGACCATGGATTGCAGTGTTGTACATCCTGTAACAGGCTTTGTACAAAAAAGATATCTATCTTCCAGGGTTTACGCGAAGAGGAGCATGAAAACCTGGTGCGCATCGCCCAGCACAGGGACTTTAAGCGCGGGGAAACGGTGTTCTTGTCAGACGACAAGGCCGACAGCATTCTGATCGTCCGTTTTGGGCGGATTAAATTGAGCCGCGTCATGAAGGACGGACAGGAGTTTGTGCTGGATATTCTCACATCCGGCGATGTACTGGGCGAGCAGACCATCTATAGCGGTGAAACGATGGGCATGGACGGCACAGCGCTGGACGACTGCGGAATCTGCCTCATCTCCGCCCTGGAGATTGGGAAATTGATTCTGCAACAGCCTGACATCGGGGTGCGGCTTCTTCATTCCATTGGCCGCAAGCTGCACGATGCGCAGCGCTTGGCGGAAATTCTCTCGCGGCGTCACGCGCAGGCGCGGCTGGCGGGTTTTTTGCTGCTGCGGGCAGAACGCGAAAAGGACAACGCGGTTTTATTGTCCCACGAGGAAATTGCAGCCTCCCTGAGCCTCAGCCGCGAAACCGTAACGCGCAAACTCGCTGAAATGTCGCAATCGGGGATGGTGAAGCTGTCAGGCTACCGCCGCGTCCAGGTGCTGGACAGGCTGGCGCTTAAGGCAGCTTACATCACGGATACATGAGGATGGTACGTGAAAAATGTCACTAAAAAATAATACATCCCGCATTTTCTTGCAATAAACAAGCGCTTTGATGTATGATCAACACAGTAAACGATTTTGCGGTTAAATTAGATTTGAACTTTCCAATTTTCTAAAGGCGAAAAACCACCATCGCCGGAAATATAAAAGTGACAGGAGAGAAGATTATGCTGAGGAACATCAAAAACAATGTCGACTGGGTTGGCAAAATCGACTGGGAACTTAAGGAGTTTCACGGCGCGGATTATTCCATCAACCGGGGTTCCAGCCAGAACGCCTATTTGATTAGAGAAGAAAAAAATGTGCTGATTGATACGGTGTGGGCGCCCCACGCGGCGGAATTCATCGCCGCCCTGAAGCAAACGATCGACTTGAAAGAAATTGACTATATCGTCGTCAACCATGGTGAAGTGGACCACTCAGGCGCCCTGCCGCTCCTGATGGAGGAGATTCCGGAAACGCCAATTTACTGCTCCTCAAACGCCGTAAAGTCTTTGGTGGGCCAGTTCCATCACCCGGAGTGGAACTACCGAAAGGTAAAAACAGGGGACACCCTGGACCTGGGCAACGGAAAACAGCTCGTCTTTGTGGAAATGAAAATGCTTCACTGGCCGGACTCCATGGCAACCTACATGACGGGCGACAACATCCTCTTTTCCAATGATGCCTTTGGCCAGCACTACGCGGTGGAGGAGCTTTTCAACGACAAGGCTGATCAATGCGAATTGTGGGAGCAGGCCATCAAGTACTACGCCAACATCCTCACACCGTTCTCCACTTTGGTCGCCAAAAAGATCGACGAAGTCGTCGGCCTGAACCTGCCCATCGACATCATCGCGCCCAGCCACGGGGTCATATGGCGGGATAATCCGCTGCAAATCGTAGGAAAATACGCGGAGTGGGCGGCGGATTACAAGCAGGACCAGGTGGTCGTGGTCTATGACAGCATGTGGGACAGCACCCGCGACCTTGCCCATGAAATCGCCGAGCGCGTCAGCTTTATATCTCCCGATACCAGGGTCAAGGTATACAATATTTCCAAAAGCGACAAGAACGATGTGATGACGGAAGTGTTCCGTTCCAGGGCCATCGCGGTGGGTTCGCCGACGGTCGGCGGCAGCATCCTCAGCAGCGTCGCAGGCTGGCTGTATTTCTTAAAGGAGCTCAAATACAAGGGCAAGCGCGCCGCGGTCTTTGGTTCCTACGGCTGGTCAGGTGAAGCCAACAAAGAGTTGCGCAGCCTTTTGATGGAGGCAGGTTTCCAGGTAGTGGAACCGGAGATGCGCGTCAACTGGAAGCCCGGCCCTGATGACCTGGCCCACGCGGAAGAGGTAGCCCGCGCTTTGTTGGAAGAATAGCGCCTTTCAAAATTTCTCCTGATTCCAAGGGGCTTTTCACGCTTCGTTTAATGGACTGGTTCCTTAAAAAAAATTTTAAAAAACTAAACATTCGGTGTCCCGAGTACAACTAGACACCGAATATTTTTGCGCGCTTTCAGCGTGAATCGCGCTGATGAATTTGTTAAATAGTGTAAGCCGAAGGACGCTGTCTCAGTACATCAATCTTTTTTCGCCCTTGATCGCTTGCAGCGGGGCAATATCCTGGGTCGTTTCAGCCACACCCAAAAACCCGCCATCGGGACCGCGGACCGCGAAATAGCGGATCATGATGAGCTTTTCACCCATCCGGATCCAAAAATCCTCATGGTCCTTCTTTCCCGTACGCAGATCTTCCACAATCTGTTCTACGATCTCATCTTTGACAGTTTCAAGCAAAAAAATGCTCATATTCCCTTATTTAGGGCCTGCTGAAAAAAGCGATTCGCGCTATGATCGTTCCTTCAAACAGCTGCTTGTGCTATCACAATCGATTTTCCAGTCCATTTTATTCTAATCAGCAGGCGCCAAAAAAGAGCTAAAAAGAAGCGCAGCAGGTGCGCAACGTTCATTGCCAGGATAATAAACGCCGCTTCCGTCTTTCCGGTCTCAGCCAGGTAGGCCATGATCAGGTCCAGACCAAAGCGACGCTTGCCGATTCCGTTGCGGCCCTCTACCATATTGCGATCACAGCTATCCTGATAGGCTTGTGATCTGCTCTCGTCCGCCTCTTTTTTCCTTGGCCGTCCAAGCTTCGGACCCGACAGGCGGATGCCCTGCTCCTTGCAGAAGGTTCTGTTTTCCCGGTTGCGGTAGATGGTGTCTGCCAGAATCGCTTCAGGGTAGTGACCAAAACGATCCTTGTATCGTTCAGCCGATGCCTGAAGCGGTGTCAAATAAGGCGACGTCGTGAAACGCTTCCATCCCAGCTTCCTGGGAATGCAAGATCGCATGCCCCAGCTCATGAGCGCAGATGATTTTCTGGGTCATCTTCGGCAAATCGCTGTTGATAGTTATGCTGGGCTGGCCGTACTTGACAAGGAAAAACCCCTTGCAAGCATTCTTGGCCTTACCCATTCCTTCAAAAAGCAAGATGATCCCCATCGACTTCACTATCTGGAAGGGATCGTTGTCTGCAAAATCCCTTTTCAAATCCTCAACACTGCGGCTAATAAATTCTAGTCTCAATCACATATGCTCCTGATCAGAGATCATCTTATTTCAAACTGGCCTTTCTCTTGGCTTCTTCCTTACATGCTAGGTAAGCCTTCATGACCGCCTCAAAGAAGGCGTCTTTGGCTTCCTGGCTGATTTCGCCGCCGGCAAAGAAGACACGCTGTCTTTCAAGCAGGAAATCCATTTCATGAGCAGCAATCTCCCCATAGCGATCCCTGGCCTCATCCACATACCTTTTCTTTTCGATGCCGTACAGGGGATTATCGATAGAGTCAATCCTCAGATATTCAATTGAGACCTGCAAGGTTTCAGCGAGCTTACGCAGGGTTGCCGGTCGGGGCTCCGCATTTTCCGTCTCCCATCCGGCGACAGCTCTTTTTGAAACGCCAACCAAATCCGCCAGTTCCTGCTGCGTCAGTCCCAGCAATTCCCGCTTCCTTTTCACTTTATCAGGGAAAGTCATGGTCTACTATCCTCCTGTCAATAATTCATTTATACTTCACGAACAGCATTTTGGGTATTGACATCGCTTCATCTCTCGAGTATCATCCACTGCAGTTGGTGAGGCACACGGTCATATTAACTTCATCAACAGCGCTTGTCAACAGGCAAATAGTACGGAAGATGAATGGAGAGGTGAAAGAATGATGAAGCGAACAATCCTGCACAGCGACCTGAATGCCTTCTACGCCAGCGTAGAGGTCATGCTGGACCCAAGCCTACGCGGGAAAGCAGTGGCGGTCTGCGGCAGCACCGAGGAGCGCCACGGCATCGTGCTGGCGAA
>JAAYJP010000212.1 GCA_012522875.1 Clostridiales bacterium
GACCGGCTTTCGCCAGCACCATCGTAATTGCCGCGGTCAGCGTTGTCTTGCCGTGGTCCACGTGTCCGATCGTCCCGATGTTCACGTGCGGCTTGGTCCGCTCAAACTTTTGCTTTGCCATGGGTTCTTCCTCCTTGGATCGCTTGCGCGATCGTTCATTTTCTCAGTGTCCGATAATCTTCTCGGCGATGTTCCTGGGCACTTCCTCATAATGGTCGAACTCCATCGTGAACATGCCCCGGCCTTGGGTACGGCTTCGTAGGTTGGTAGCGTAGCCAAACATCTCGCTCAGGGGCACAAAGGAATGTATCACCTGATCGCCCATGCGGGCTTCGTAGGTCTCAATCCGGCCGCGGCGGCTGGAAAGGTCGCCGATCACGTCGCCCATATACTGGTCGGGAACGATGACCTCCACCTTCATCATTGGTTCCAGCAACACGCTGTCTGCCTTCTTCATGGCATCCTTAAAAGCCAGGGAACCGGCTACCTTGAAAGCCATTTCGGAGGAGTCCACATCATGGTAGGAACCGTCAACCAGCGCTACCTTAAAGTCGACCACCTCGTAGCCCGCCAGGATGCCTGATTGGGCCGCCTCCTGGATGCCGGCGTCGATAGGGCCGATAAACTCCCGGGGGATGATGCCGCCCACAATACGGCTCTCAAAGCTGTAACCCTCGCCGGGTTCAGCAGGCATTATCTCAATGACAGCATGGCCATACTGCCCATGGCCGCCTGTCTGCTTGACATGGCGCCCTTCGCCCCTTGCAGTTTTTCTGATGGTTTCGCGGTAGGCCACCTGAGGCTTGCCTACGGTGGCTTCCACGCGGAATTCCCGCATCATCCGGTCCACGATGATCTCCAGGTGGAGTTCACCCATTCCAGCAATGATGGTCTGCCCGGTCTCATGATCGGTATATGTCCTGAACGTCGGATCCTCCTCCGCAAGGCGGGTCAGTGCGTAGGACAGCTTCTCCTGACCGGCTTTGGTCTTGGGCTCAATAGCCACACGGATGACCGGGTCCGGGAATTCGAGTTTCTCCAGGATAATGGGTGCTTTGTCATCACAAAGCGTATCGCCCGTTACAGTTTCCTTAAGGCCTACCGCCGCAGCGATATCGCCTGTGTAAACCGTATCCACATCCTCCCGGTGATTGGAGTGCATACGCAAAATGCGGCTGAAGCGCTCCCGCTTGCCCTTGGATGCGTTGTAGGTATAGGTGTTGGCCGAAACAGAACCGGAATACACCCGAAAGAATGCCAGCTTGCCCACAAAGGGATCAACCGCAATCTTAAACGCAAGGGCCGCAAAGGGCTCTTCGTCATCCGGATGGCGCGCTACAGACTCACCGCTTTTGGGATCAATGCCTTTAATGGACGGTATGTCAAGCGGCGAGGGCATATACGCGCAGACAGCATCCAGCAGCGGCTGGACTCCTTTGTTGCGGTATGATGTGCCGCAGAGCACCGGTGTCATGTCACCTGCTACAGTGGCTTTGCGGATGGCAGTATTCAGGTCCTCCTCGGTGATCACCTCACCGGCGAAGTACTTTTCCATCAGCCCTTCATCGGAGCCCACCACTGTGTCAAGCAGTTTGGCGCGGTATTCGTTTGAGATGGCGTGCAGTTCTTCAGGGATTTCCTCCTCCCGGATGTCCTTGCCATCATCATCGTAATACAATTCCGCCTTCATGCGGATCAGGTCGATGATGCCTTTGAAATCAGCTTCCTTGCCGATAGGCAGTTGAATGGGTACGGCGTTTGCTGAAAGCCTGTCGTTAATCATGTTGATGACACGGAAAAAGTCGGCTCCGGTGATGTCCATTTTGTTGATGTAGGCAAGCCGGGGCACATGGTATTTGTTGGCCTGCTTCCAGACCGTTTCACTCTGGGGCTCTACCCCACCTTTGGCGCAGAAAACAGCGACAGCGCCGTCCAGTACCCTAAGGGAGCGTTCCACCTCAACCGTAAAGTCCACGTGGCCCGGTGTATCAATGATATTGATGTTGTAATCTTTCCACATGGCTGTGGTGGCCGCAGAGGTGATGGTAATGCCACGTTCCTTCTCCTGCTCCATCCAGTCCATAGTGGCCCCGCCTTCATGGGTTTCCCCCATGCGGTGCAACCGGCCGGTGTAATACAGGATCCGTTCAGTGGTGGTGGTTTTTCCGGCATCAATATGCGCCATGATGCCAATGTTGCGCACCATCTCCAGCGGATGACTTCTGGGCATGTGCTCGTGTTCTCCTTGCTGAGCGTAGCGTAAGGGCTAAGCCCTGTAAATAATGGATTACCAGCGGTAGTGGGCAAAGGCCTTGTTGGCTTCAGCCATACGGTGCATTTCTTCCTTGCGCTTGACGGCGTTGCCGGTATTGTTCGCCGCGTCCATCACCTCGCCAGCCAGGCGTTCTGCCATGGTCTTCTCACCGCGCTTGCGGCTGAATTCCACCAGCCACCTGAGGGCCAGGGTCTGCCGGCGCTCCGGCCGGATTTCGATGGGGACCTGGTAGGTGGCGCCACCCACACGGCGGGCCTTCACCTCCAGCTGGGGAAGGATGTTGTTGAGCGCCTCCTGGAAGACATCTCCCGGCTCTTTGCCGGTCTTGTCCTTCACCATGTTGAAGGCGGAGTAACAGACGTTCTGCGCGACACCGCGCTTGCCGTCCAGCATAATCTGATTGATGAGTTTGGTGACAATCACCGTCCCGTAGATGGGATCGGGCAGCACCTCACGCTTGGGTATAAAACCTCGACGGGGCATAACTTCCCTCCTATAATGTGTGTCTTGCGCCGGCCGCAGGGGCATCCCAGCATGGTGCCCCGCCAAAGGCTTCCGGCATCAGCCGATTTGGCCCATCACTTCCTTCCGCAGTTCCAAGCGGAAGGTCGCATAAGACCGCATTGGCTTCCCGGACGCGCCCGGTAAACATGCTTACTTCTTGGGGCGTTTTGCGCCGTACAGCGAGCGGCCCTGGTTGCGCTTGGCAACGCCGGCCGTGTCCAGTGCGCCGCGGATGATGTGGTAACGAACGCCGGGCAGGTCGCGTACGCGGCCTCCGCGGATCAATACCACGCTATGCTCCTGCAGGTTATGGCCAACCCCGGGTATGTAGCATGTACCCTCGTACTGGTTGGTCAAGCGGATCCTGGCAATTTTGCGCAGAGCCGAATTTGGCTTCTTGGGTGTGGTGGTCTTAACAGACAAACACACGCCACGCTTTTGCGGACATCCCTGCAGGATAGGCGCATCGGATTTGTTGACTACTCTTTTCCTTCCCTTTCGGATCAATTGATTGATCGTGGGCATGGAAGCACCTCCTGATTTTTGCTCGGAAGCTTTAAAAGGCTCCCTCCTATAACATTCCCACAACCCCTGGGAATATATAGTCCCTGTCGCGTTACCCCTTTTGAAGCGCCCATGGCACCCCACACAAGAGGCAACTTTATCATAATACACTGCAGGCGCCTTGTTTGTCAATGATTTCACAAACACTTTGCCCCTTTTGCTGCGGTGTCCCCGGGCAAGCGCTTGTTATCCGGGCGTTGATATGGAATAATACGCGGGGACCAGGGGAAAATCAGGTAAACTGGAGCAAAGAGCAAATGACATTATCACAAGCCCGCGAGGCCATTGACCGCATAGACCGGGAACTCGTAAATCTCACAGTACAGCGTTTGGGCATGGTCGATGAGATATCTGACTATAAGGTTATCCACAATCTGCCCGTCCACGATCCAGCCCGCGAGGATCAGGTTATCTCAAGGATTATTTCTGTTTGTGAAGAAGGTTTCCGGGAGGATATCGCCGCCCTTTATCTGTGCCTCTTTGAGATCAGCCGCAAGCGCCAGGAACGCAGGCGAGTGGGGGAAACCGCACCCCGCATTGACCAGGCCGGCGAATAGGGATTATAATCCGGCTGATTAAGACTTAGGGAGGAACTGGATGGACCAAACGGGCGAACGCTCAAGCAGGCTGCGGGTTTATCTGGCCGCCGCGGCCATTGCCGTGGTCCTGCTGTTGATTTTATATGTGCTGGGGGTCTTCGGCGGAGGACCCAGGCAATTGGCTGCCAAGAAACTGCGCTGCGTGGTGTCCCAGCAGGTGACTCCCTTTGGCGACAAGATTCTCTATTATGACGGCACCACGCTCTTCTGCCTTAATGCAAACGGCACTGAACAATGGAAATACGCCCTGGGGGCCGGTGCGCGATTCACCGCCGGCGACAAAGCGGTAGCCGCCTGGATAGGCGCGCACCTTCATATCCTGGATCAAAATGGACACGCCACCTATAACGACCGGCTGAGCGATCCTATCCAGTACGCTGTGCCCGGGCGGCAGTATGTGGCCGCAGTCATAGGCGAGAGTTTCAGCCCCACCCTGTTGGTCAAGGACTTGGGCGGCCTGGCGGTAGATTCGGAAACTGTGGCCTATTCTGACAAAATGATCCTTGACATGGGTTTTTTTGAAAATGACAGTTATTTGTGGACAACTGCCCTTGATGTATACGGCGTGGCGCCCCTTACAGTGATGAACATCTACCAGGTGGGCGCCATGAACACAGGCGAGGTGGACCTTGGGGAGGAAATCCCATACGAAGTGCTGTATTCCAATACCCGTCTGAATGTGATCAACACACGGGAATCCAACCTCTATGATTACCGGGGGACGCTTGACCCTCTTTCCAAGCAGTTGGTTTATGGCTGGCGGCTGATAGACAGCATAACGGGCTCAGGGGATGCTGTGATGCTGTTTGCCCCGGAGCTTCAGACGGCGGATGCCCGCCAGATTACAGAACTTCGGGTACTCACCGGCGGCCGGCGGGACAGCCGTTATACCCTGCCCGACACCTGCGTGGGAGCGGGGCTGAAAGGAAGCAGCCTGTTCGCCTTCTCAGGTGACAGCCTCTTTCGCGCAGAGTTGAATGCCCAGCGTTTTTCCGCAGCGAAACTGCCCATCCCAGCCCCCGTCACCGGGTATATTGGCAGGCTGTCCAATGGCGTAGCGCTGGTGAACGCCGGCCAGGAAGTATACGCTGTTACCCTGCCCTAAGTCCCAAGAGGAGGAAATGTGAACATCATCGATGGCATCCTGCTGTTTATCCTGGCAATCAGCGTGGTTTATGGCCTTTACCACGGCTTTATCCAGTCTGTCGCCAGCCTGGCGGCTCTGGGCCTTTCCCTTTTGTCGGGTTTTATGTTTGGGCCGGTCCTGGCCAGACTCTTTGCCGGTGATCAGACCATTAACAGCCTGATGGCCAACATGACCGACGCAGTGGCACGGGTGGGGGACTATGACCTGGCCTCGGCCCCCGTCAGCCAGGTTTCCGAAAGCGTGCTGGACGCCGTTTTAAACAGCGTAGCGTTTCCTGAAGCCATCGAGCAGGCGCTGCGCAACAACATCCTCACCCGGGCTTTTCAGCAAAGCGGGCTGACCACCGTGAATGATTATGTGTCCAATACATTGGTTAATACTGGCATCAATATGCTAAGCTTTTTGGCATGTTTTGCCGCTGCTTACCTGATCCTGACGCTTCTCCTCTCCCTCATCCGCCATGTCTTTGAGTTTCCCATCCTCAGGCAATTGGATTGGCTGGCCGGCGGCGCTTTCGGCCTGGTGCGCGGGGCAGCCCTCTGCTACCTGATCGTACTGCTGATACCCTTGATACAGGTGATCGTGCCAGGCGGCCAATTCACAGAATTGCTTGAATCAAGCGTGCTGGCAGAATGGTTCTCAAACGACGGGCTGTTCTTGCGCATCATCGGAATAGCATAAACCCAAATGAAAGGAGGAGCCTCCATACGAGAGGCTCCTCCTGTTTACGAAGCATAGTCCGATATGATTCATCACTGCCACGGCGTACTGTCATGCCTGAAGAACGGCTGGTCGCCAAACGCAATGGCTTTCTTCTTCAGTAGGATAAGGTCCTCATCAGCCAGTCCATCCCTCATCGCTTCATCGATATTTTCGGCCATAAAGCGGAAGCTCTCCCAGTTGCCTGGCGGGACCAGGGAATGGGCCCCAAGGCTGAGGGCATATTTCATCGCCGCCAGACGCAAATCGTGGTCCTGCATATCAATGGGCCGGCACCAGGATTTGGGCCACATCGAACCGTGGCGTTCCGCCTCATCATGCCAGGCGCGCAGGATGAGGCTTTTTATGCCAATCAGCCCAAAGCCCCTTTCTTCCGCTTCCATCTTAAGGCTTTCGCCCATTCCCTGCCCCAGATGAAGCAGCCAGTTAAGCGGAAACATCACCGTGTCAAAAGGATAACGCTTCAGACACTCAAGCGCCGCGCGCTCGCTGTGGGCAGTGATGCCTATTTTGCGGATCGCGCCTTGCTCCTTCAGCTTCCGGAGCAACTCCATGATGCCGTCCGGGCCAAACGCTGTTTCCACATCCTCCCTGGTGTTAACGGCATGCAGTTGGAAGATGTCAAACCAATCGGTTTTGAGGTTCTTGAACGATTGGCCCAGTTCCTTCAAAGCTCCTTCCTTCCTGCGCTCTGTGGTTTTGCAGGCCAGAAATGTCTTCTTCCGGTAAGGTGCCAGGGAAATCCCGAGTTTCCCCTCCGCATCGCCATAGGAGGGCGCCACGTCAAAGTAGTTGATCCCCAGGTCGATTGCTTCCGCTACGAAGCGGTCAGAATCTGCCTGGGTTTCGTCCATGGATACGATCGCGCCGTAGATGATGCGGGAAACCTCGAATCCGGTCTATCCCAGTGTGGCTTTCTGCATACCGATACCCCCTTCTTTTGTTGCGCTTACTCCAGCGCCAAGAGGCTGATCAGCTTGTTGCTGCGCGCCATGAAAGCCTTGAGTTCCTCGCCTTCCAGGGGCTGGGATGACAGGCGCGCCAGGTCGAAAATCTGGTGGATGAGCAAGTTCTGCTTTTCCCCCGCTTCCATTCCGGCAATGGCCTGGACGGATTTATTCCCCCGGTTAAGTACCAGGGTATAACGCTGGGGAAATGCCTGAGACTGGCCATATATACGGCTCATATCCTTGTAGCGGCGAAGCTGTTCGTCTTCGGTCAGGACTCCTGGAAGATCCTTGTCGCTTAAGGATTCCAACTTAACTTCCATTTCCGGCTGCCCGAGCACCTCACGTATGCGCGTCTGCATTTTTTCAGCATCCATCGCCTTGCCATCCTCACTCTCGTCCTGAAGGCCTTTAATGTCCGCGTCCACTCGCATGAACTGTACATCCTGGCCGCCTGAATACTCCAAAAAGGACATAAAGTTCACATCAATCAGCGTATCCAGCACCCCCACATCGATCTCCCGTGCCTCAAAGGGAGATACACTGGCTGCCTGTCGGGCGGCGTCGGTGGTGTAGTATATCTTATTCCCGGTCTTGCCCTGATTGCGCGCCTTATACTCGTCCAGCGTCAGGTAATCGCCCTTGGTGGTTTTCAGCAAAATTGCGTCCTTCACCGCGTCATGGAATTTGCGATCACTCACACAGCCGTACTTAATGAAGGGATGGATGTCATCCCAATAGCGCTGGTAAGCCTCCCGGTCGCCGGAAAACAGGCTGTTGAGCTTGTCGGCCACTTTCTTTACAATGTGGGTGGAAAGTTTGCGCACATAGCCGTCATTTTGCAGAAAAGAGCGGGACACATTCAGGGGCAGGTCCGGGCAGTCTATGACCCCTTTCAATACCATCAGGAATTCGGGAATGACCTCTTTGATATTATCCGCTACGAACACCTGGCGGTTAAAAAGCTTGATCTCCCCATCCTGGCCGGAAAAGTCCTTCTTGATCCGCGGAAAATAGAGGATTCCCTTCAGATTGAAAGGGTAGTCAACATTCAGGTGAATCCAAAACAAAGGCTCCTCCCAGGTGCGAAACAGTTTTCGGTAAGTTTCCCTATACTCCTCTTCGTTGCATTCCTTGGGGGATTTCAGCCATAAGGGTTTGGTGTCGTTGATTTGGACCGGGCTAGGCTCAGGCTCGCTGAAGGGCTCGTTGTCAGCCGTCACCTCCTCGCCAGATCCCTCCTCTGCCTTCTCGGCCTTCCCCTGTTCCTTTTTCTTCTTCCCGGCTTCTTTTTCCCACTCTTTGCGGCGCTTCTCGTGTTCGGCCCTGCGCTCCCGAATGCTTTCCAGATCCGCCAGAATTACCGGTACGCTCATGTAACCGCAATATTTTTCCAGCACCTCCCTGATGCGGCTGCTTTCCAGGAACTCGTCTTCCTCTTTCATGAGATGCATGGTAATGGTAGTGCCCCGCTCAGCCCGCAGACCGGGCTTCATCTCAAAGGTAATGCCATCCTTGCTCTCCCAGGCTACGGCTTCAGCGCCCTCCTGGCAGGAAAAGGAGTCGATGGTCACCCGGTCCGCTGCCATGAAAGCTGAGTAAAAACCAAGCCCAAAGTGCCCGATGATGCCTGCCGGATCTTCACCTGCATAGTTTTTCAGAAACTCCTCGGCGCTTGAAAAGGCTACCTGGTTGATGTACTTGTCCACCTCCTCAGCCGTCATTCCGATGCCATTGTCTGAAACACTGATTTCGCGCTTTTTCTTGTCCACGGTCACAGTAACTTTCAGATCTTCTCCGTCACCAAGACCCAGCATCCTGAGCTTTGTGATAGCGTCCACGCCATTGGAAACGATCTCCCGGATAAAAATATCCTTATCCGAATAAAGCCAGCGTTTGATGACCGGCATAATGTTCTGGGCATCAATGGAGATGCTTCCCTTTTGCGTGGTTGCTTTTTCATTAGCCATGATAAACCCTCCGAATCAACAATTGATAACAGCAACAGTTTAGCATTGAAAGAGAGCAATTGCAACCCGTTTTTAGCACTCTGGAACTGTGAGTGCTAAAATGCGCCTTCCACTTATTGCCCACCCGTGTCGCTTGTGCCCCAAGCACCTGTCATGCTATACTTGATTATGACGAAACGGTTACAGGAGGGCTGGATGAGTTCGGATACAGCGGCAAACCGCACCGCCATGCGGCAACTGATGCTGATATTCTTCGGCTGCGCCATAGCAGCTGCCAGTTATCCGCTTTTTTTGGTGCCAAACCACATCGCCCCGGGTGGCGTTACGGGGTTGACTACCATCCTGAACTTCCACTTTGGCTTGCCCATCGGCCTTAGCAGCCTGGCGCTCAATATCCCGCTACTGTTCGCAGGATGGAAAGTGCGCGGATTAAGGTTTGTCATTCGTACGATTTTTGCCACAGCGCTCTTTTCTGTGCTGATTGATGTGATGGCTTTCCCGCCCCTCAGCCTTGACCCTTTATTGGCCGCTGTCTTTGGCGGGGTAATCCTGGGCGTTGGCATTGCGCTTATTATGCGCGGGGGCGCCACCACCGGGGGGACGGATCTTCTGGCCCGCATTGTGCATAAAAAGTTTCCCATGGTTTCCACCGGTGCCTTCCTTTTCGCGTTTGACCTGGCGGTCATCCTGCTGGCCTGGATTTTTATCAGCGCCCAGCATGCCATGTACGCCATCATCAGCGTGTACCTGTCCGCACGGGTGCTTGACAAGGTGCTGGCAGGCGTGGGCACAGACAAAGCCTGCCATATTATTTCGGGCAAATGGAAGGAAATCTCGGGGCGTCTCATACGGGAGATGGAACGGGGCGTCACCATTCTGCCGGCCACCGGCGCCTATTCGGGAAAAGAGGACAGGATGCTCATCTGTGTGGTAGGGCGGCTGGAAACCTTGCAGGTCAAGCGCATCGTGGATGAGGAAGACCCCTTAGCCTTCGTCTATATCACCGACACCCATGAAACCCTGGGCGAGGGGTTCCGCAAACTATCCGGGGAGGACCAATGAACAGTTACCAATCCCTGTATCGCGCCTGGCGTCCCCATCGTTTTTCAGATATGGTGGGACAGGATGCCACCCGCCGGATGCTCAGGAACCAGGCTAAAACCGGGCATGTGGCCCACGCCTATCTGTTTTGCGGCAGTCATGGCACCGGAAAGACGAGTGCCGCCCGAATCATGGCGCTGGCCATCAACTGTGAGAATCCGCAGGAGGGCGATCCTTGCCTGGAATGTAGCAACTGCAAGAACCTAAGCCGTGAAACTTCCCTTGATCTGCTGGAAATGGACGCGGCCAGCAATTCCTCGGTTGACAATGTGCGCGTGTTGCTCTCAAAAACTGACTACCCGCCCCAATTTGTCAAATACAAAGTCTATATTATTGACGAGGTGCATATGCTCTCCGGCGCCGCCTTCAACGCGTTGCTAAAGACACTTGAGGAGCCGCCGGAGTATATGGTCTTTATCCTGGCTACAACAGAACCTCAGAAACTCCCCGCAACCATCCTGTCCCGTTGCCAGCGTTATGATTTTGGCCGCATCGCCGATGCTCAGATTGTATCACGGCTTAAGCAGGCCATCCCTGAGGATACCCAGGCAGACGAGGAAGCGCTGCAGCTGATCGCTTCCGCCGCCGAGGGCAGCATGCGGGATGCATGGAGCCTGATGGACATGGTCATGGCATCCGGGCTTGCCCTCTCCCAGGCGAATGTCCGGGAAGCGCTGGGCTCCGTGAGCCAGGAGATGCTTTTTGCTTTTCTTGACGCCCTGGCCCGTTGTGACAGCGCGGACGCGCTCACCCAGATCAACACTTTAATGCGCCAGGGCCGGGATGTGCAGGTATTCCTGCGGGATTTCAGCGCCCACCTGCGCCAGGTGCTGGGCGTAAAGCTGACCGGTCAGCCTATCCACGCCGTAGGTTGCGCGGTTGCTGAAAAGCTTCGTCAGCAAGCAAGCTCTGTGAGTGAAATCAATCTTTTACGGATGCTTGATAAATGTATGCAGGCGGAAAACGACACCCGTTGGGCAGCCACACCGAGGGCGGTGTTGGATGTATATGCGCTGCGCATCTGCCAGGTGGATCAGGAGCAGGATTTGAGTGGCATTTTGGCCAGGCTCTGCAGGCTTGAAACAGCCGCTGTGGGGATGGTCTCAGACCCCAGCCAAGTTTCCACAAAGGAAACAGCACCTTCGGATCTCCCGGAGCCTGCACCCCAGCCTGACACTGTGCTGCCTTTAGCCCAGCCTCCCAAATCCGCCACTTCGCAGGTTCTGCCCAAAACGGCCTGGAACCGGATGCTGGAGCGATTGGGCCGCGAGCATCCAGGGCTTTTCTCGCTTATGCAGCGGGGCCGTTATGGCGGTTTTCGGGAGGATGTTTTCTCCCTGATCTTGCCACCCAAGGAAGACATTTTTACGGATATGCTTAATGAAGGCGGCCGGGCACAGGTAATAAGCCAACTCCTTCAGGATGAGATGGGCATCCCTGTTTCTTTCCGGGCAGCCCGCCAGGCAAACACCCCGGACATCGACCAGGAAACCCTGGCCCAGGAGAACATCGCGTTGCTCTCCGGGGTATTTGGCCGGGACAAGATCATTGTCAAATCCGACCCCAGCTAATCCTGCAGCCAGATTACAAGGCTGGCTTGCCATGTGCCCGCGCAGCCGTCGCGGTAGAAAGGACCCTTTCCATGAGTGAAAACAGAGCCAGATATTCCTCCGCTCCCCTTAGGGACATGAACCGGCGGCCCAAAACCCAAAGTACCACCCGCCCACCCGCCCAGCACATGGGACAACCTGCAAAAGCCCGCAGTTTCCCGGTTTTGCAGGTGACACTAATAATGGTGCTGCCCATCCTGTTCGTGGTGTCCCTGCTGGCCAAGGACACCCGGCTCTACTGGGTTTTTGTAGTGGCAAGCCTTTTGAACTTACTGGCCATGGCACTGCTTCGCGCTTTTGTGCCCAATGCCAGGAAAGTGCTTGCTGTCGTACATGCAGCCATGATCGCGGTGGTGCTCTTTGCGCTCCTGGTTTCGACTCCTCCACCCCCGGCGGACACATTGCAGCAAGCTCAGAGCCTGCAATCCATCTTTAATGAGAATTCCAGCGCCAGCATGGTGGATATGGCACAAAGCCAGGCCCAGGCGCAGCCTGAGCCCACTGAGAACCCCGGCTCTGCCTCCCAGGCCCAGCAAAAGCTTGAGCAGTTTATGTCCGCCTGGATGAACACCGACTATGCCGGTATGGTGAGCCTATCCCTTCCCAATTGGGTCAATCAGCATGAGAGTGCTGGGGAAGCGGAAAAAAGTATGTTCCACCTGAGGGCAAACCGCTCGGTACTGGACTACCAGATAATAGATGTGTCCGGCAGCGATGGCGATCAGGCCCGTACAATTACCATGCAGGCCTCCGTCAGCAAGAATAACGGCGAATCACCGCTTCAGTACAATTTCCAAATTCTCCTGATGCGTGTTAACAATGTCTGGTATGTAGACCCCAATTCCATCTCCTCTTCACAAGTGACAAACGCCCTAGCCCAGCAGCAACAGATGTCCCAGGCCCAGCAGGAGCAGGCAATCGCGCAGGTTCAGGCGCCTGTAGCGCCTCAGGTCAGCCCGGACACCATCCTCTATTACAACGCCGATGGCGGCAAATATTATCATGCGGATCCAAACTGCTCTTCCATCGGCGCCCAGTACCGACCGCTCACCGCCATGTTCTACTACCGGGATGTGTCGTCCACCAAACTGAAGAACCTGATCCCCTGCCCAATATGCAACGCACCCGCCAGGTGAGGATGGAACATCGGCTGGACACATTTTCAGTTTGGGAAGCACTGAAAGCAGGGGACGAGTGTCCCCTGTGCACCCTTAGGCGTAAAACTGAGCGTCAATTGATTGAACGCTGCCTGGGCAGCGCTGTGATGAGCCCACTTGAGCGGCAACGATCAAATGAATCCGGATTTTGCGCCTGCCATCACAGGCAGATTTATGGAATGAATAACCGGCTGGGCCACGCACTGCTCTCCCTATCACGCCTTCAAACGCTAAGGCCTCAATTGGAGAGCGTGTTCAGGCAAATTGAGTCCGGCAAAAGGAGGCGTCTGACACTCCGGAAAATACCTTCGGACACCTCCTGCCAGGC
>JAAYJP010000213.1 GCA_012522875.1 Clostridiales bacterium
AAGATGGTGCGCAGGTCAAAATCCTTGCCCTTGTCGGCAGCCTCCACAAAGCGGAAATGCAACGCCACATCAAACAGCGCCAGCAAACCCTCCATGCGCTGGATGTAGGCGCTGAGGGCGTCCTCCTCAGAATCCCAGTATTCTGCCACAAAATAGAGCGGTTTCTGGGCGGACAAACGCATATGGCGCACGAATACTTCCATAAAGTTGGCGTCGATATGCTTCACCGCGTCCATGCGCATGCCATCCAGATCCAGTTCTTTCAGGACCCATGACCCCCATCTGAGCGTTTCATCGATCGTGTCCTGATGGCGGTAGTCGATGTTGGCGAACATGAGGTAGTCGAAGTTGCCATGCTCACCACTGACGTTCTCGGAAAAGCCCTTGTTCTCACCCAGGATTCGGAAGATGCCGGATTCGCCTGTGCGGTTGTCAAAGCTTACCCCGTTGAAATGGTGGAAATTCCAGGTGAATGCGGAATATTTGCCCTTCCGGCCGGGGAAGGTAAACTGGGTCCAGCCTTCGATGTCATAAGGCTCGCCCAAATCCTCAAGGCGATTTTCCGGATTCACCTTGACGGCCTGGAACACCTCTGTCCCATCGGCGCCCGCCTTGTGGTTGAGCACCGCGTCACCGTAGACCTGGATCCCCTGGCGGTGCAGGGCACTGATGGCGGCCATCAGTTCTTTTTTATCCCCATACTTGGTGCGCACGGTGCCCTTCTGGTCAAACTCGCCCAGGTCATACAGGTCATAGACCCCATAGCCCACATCATTGTCGCCCGTGCCCTTGCAGAAAGGGGGTATCCAAACCCCGCCGACTCCCAGGCTTTTAAGGTGCTTGGCATCTTCTTTCAGCCTCTTCCAGTGCTGGCCATCATTGGGCAGGTACCATTCGAAGTATTGCATCATCACCCGATTGTCCGCCTGGGATCCCTCGGGCGCAATGAGGTTGGACATGGGAAGCCCCTGCGCCTGGGCTGCCTCCTGGATTTTCTCCTTCAGTTCCGCTTCCTGCTCCTCGGGAAGCGTTTCCCATATCTCCTGATGCAGAAGTGACGCCATCTCCTGGCTTATCTCCGTGTCGGGTTTTATTGCTTTGGGCATTGTTACCTCCGTTTGGGCCATCAGGCCCGTTCCATTGTACCCCTTTGTGCCGAATCCCTGCAGGCAACTGGAAAAGCGAGCCGGCACACGTAGCGCGGCTCCAGGCGAAGTAGCAAGGGTACTCAGTTTTCCAGCTTAAAGGCTTGCTCAAGGGCGTGGCTGTCATTCTCCTGCTTCAGGGTACCGATGAGATTCTCATGGCTGACGCCGTTGATAGTAGCGCCCAGGCGTGTACGCACGGACACAGTGCCCTCCTCAGCCTCACGGTCGCCAATGACCAGCATATAGGGGATCTTCATCATCTGAGCCTCCCGCACCTTAAAGCCGATCTTTTCGTTTCGCAGATCCAGTTCTACCCTCAAACCCGCATCGTCCATCTCATTCCTGACCTTGCGGGCAGCTTCATCAGCCCGGTCGGTGATGGTGAGGATTCTGGCCTGGACGGGTGCCAGCCATAGGGGAAAGGCGCCCGCAAAGTGCTCGGTGAGGATACCGATAAAGCGCTCCATGGAGCCCAGCACGGTGCGGTGAATCATTACCGGGCGGTGCTTTTCTCCATCGGGCCCAACATAGTCCATGCCAAAGCGCTCCGGGAGGTTCATGTCAAGCTGCAGTGTGCCACACTGCCAGCTGCGGCCCAGACTGTCCTGCAGGTGAAAATCGATCTTGGGGCCGTAGAAAGCGCCATCACCTTCATTGATGGTGTAGGGTACCGCCAGTTCGTCCAGCGCATCCTTGAGCGCTTGGGTAGACAGCGCCCACATCTCATCCGTGCCCACGCTCTTTTCTGGCCGGGTGGAGAGTTCAACTTTGTAAGGGAAGCCAAAGGCCTTGTAGACCCGGTCACTTAGTTTGTACACACCGATGATTTCATCCTTGATATGCTCCGGCGTCATGTACAGGTGGGCGTCGTCCTGGGTGAAGGAACGAACACGCATCAGGCCGTGCAGGGCTCCTGATTTTTCATGCCGGTGCACAAGGCCCAGTTCGCCCACGCGCACGGGAAGGTCCCGGTAGCTCCACAGCCGGCGTTTGTATGCCAGGATACCGCCGGGGCAGTTCATGGGCTTGATGGCGTAATCCTCATCATCGATTTTCAAAGTGTACATATTTTCCCGATAGTTTTCCCAGTGGCCGCTCTTCTCCCACAGGGAACGGGCGAGGATGAGCGGGGTTTTGATCTCATCATACCCAGCCTTGCGATGGATTTCCCGCCAGTAATTTTCGAGGATATTCCTGAGTACCATTCCC
Source organism: Clostridiales bacterium (assembly GCA_012522875.1). Lineage (GTDB taxonomy): Bacteria > Bacillota > Clostridia > Christensenellales > Aristaeellaceae > UBA6115. Next base: position 2,358 of record JAAYJP010000213.1, read on the forward strand.
TTGGCGTAGAAGAAAGGGAAGCCAGGCCCCTCGTCCATCAGGTCAAAGAGGTCCAATTCCCGGCCAAGCCTGCGGTGATCCCGCTTTTTGGCCTCCTCAATCTGCTTCAGGTATGCTTCCAGTTCTTCTTTATCAGTGAAAGCGGTACCATAGACGCGCTGGAGCATTTTATTTTTTTCGCTGCCCCGCCAGTAGGCACCGGCCAGGCTGGTGAGCTTGAAGGCTTTGATGCGCCCGGTGGAAGGAACATGGGGGCCCGCGCAAAGGTCGATAAAATCGCCCTGGCGGTAGAAGGAAAGCTCCGCATCCTCAGGAAGGTCATTGATCAGCTCGACCTTGTAGGGCTCACCGCGCGCCTCCATGAGCTGGATCGCTTCATCCCTGGGCAGGGTAAAGCGCTCCTCCCGGTGGTTTCTTTTGATGATGCGCTGCATCTCTTTTTCGATTTTCGGCAGATCCTCCGGTGTGAGCACTTCCTTCATGTCAAAATCGTAATAGAAGCCGTTGTCGATTGCAGGTCCAATGGCAAGTTGAGTATTCGGGAACAGATTTTTGACGGCGCTTGCCAGGACATGGCTGGCGGTGTGGCGCAGCACATGGCGGGCCCCGTCGTCCTCAAAGCCGATGGGGGAGAGTTCCCCGCTATCCTGGATCGGGCGCATCAGCTCCACCAGTTCGCCGTTTAGCCGGGCGGCAACCGCGCCTTTGCCGGCGTCCGGAGCCAACTCCTTCAAAATATCCATGGCGTTCGTGCCCGGCGAAAATTCCTTTTGCCTGCCGTTTACCTTGATCAGCATAATTCCCTCCTAAAAAAACACACCCTCCCAAATCGGGACGGATGTTCTTCTCCGCGGTTCCACCCGCATTGCCGGTTGCCCGGCCGCTCTAGGCGCTGTATCGTGCGCTGTACGTCCCTGTCCGGAGATGGTGCCTTTGAAGACCCTGCCCGGCGCGCTTCCAGCCATGGCGCACCTCTCTTTGGGGTGGTGCCCTTAAGGTGGGACTCCCTCAACCAAGGAATAGTAAAAGTATACCCCGATGTGCGTTTGCCGTCAAGGCTTGCGGCATTGATTTCCATGGGCATAACGGGCATCCAGATATGCCATCCCGGCTTTGCAGAATGTGAGAAGCGTGGTATACTCCCATATGGTAAGGGAGGTATTGGGATGCGCAGTATGACAGGTTACGGACGGGGGCAGTCCGCTTCCGGCGGAAAGATGGTCTCGGCTGAGGTCAAGGCTGTGAATCACCGCTTTCTGGACCTGACGCTGCGGCTGCCAAGGACCATGTCGGCGCTGGAAATCCCGCTTCGCAAGCGGCTTTCCCAAGCGTTTTCCCGGGGAGCTGTCTCCCTGACGGTGACCCATGACCATGGCGGGATCCAAGCCGCTCTGGTGAGCGCCAACCTGCCTTTGGCACAGGAGTATTTTGAGGCGGCCCAGCAGGTGGCACAGGCGGTGAACTTGAAGGCTGGAATCAAGTTGAGCACCCTGCTGTCGCTGCCGGAAGTACTTAATCTGGTTCCCCTTGAGGAAGAGCCGGAAGCTCTCCAAACCGCAGTGAATGAGGCGGTGGACGCTGCCTGCCAGGCAGCCCTTGAGGACCGGGAGCGGGAGGGGGAACAATTGAAGATAACGCTGACCAGCCTCCTTGCAGAACTTAAGGAATCAGCAGTTGCCCTTCGGGAAGAAGCGCCTAACCAGCCGGCATTAGCCTATGACAAGCTGATAAAGCGCCTGAGTACTTTACCTGACATTATGGTGGAGCCCCAGCGCCTGGCGCAGGAAGTGGCGTTGTTTGCCGACAAATGTGACATCACCGAGGAGATCGCCCGTCTTTTGGCCCATTGTGACCAAATGGCCCAATTGTTGATGAACACCACCCCAGTGGGCCGTGAGATGGACTTCCTGGCGCAGGAGATGAACCGGGAGGCCAATACAGTCTGCTCAAAATCCGCCACGCTCCAGGTCACCCGCCTGGGCCTTGCCTGCAAAGCGCAAGCGGAAAAACTGCGGGAGCAGATACAGAACGTGGAATAATGAAAAATCGGGAGATTGTTATGGCACAAAAGCGCCGCGGCATGCTGATTATCATTTCCGGCCCTTCGGGAACGGGGAAAGGCACTCTGTGTGAGCGGCTGATCAAACAGGATGGGAATATCGCCTTTTCTGTCAGCGCCACCACGCGGCCGGCAAGAGAGGGGGAAGTGGACGGTGTCCACTACCACTTTCTTACAGAAGCAGCCTTTGATGAACTGCTTGAGGCTGGCGCGTTTCTTGAGTACGCCACTGTGCACGACCATCGCTATGGCACCTTGCGCAAACCGGTACAGGACGCTCTGGAAGCGGGGCAGGATATCCTTTTGGATGTGGATTCCCAGGGCGCCGCAAGCGTAATGAAAAGTTTGCCGGAAGCCGTATCTGTATTCGTTTTGCCGCCAAGTTTTCAGGCACTGGAGCAACGCCTTCACACCCGCAACACCGATGACGCCATGGAGATTGAGAAAAGGCTTTTCAATGCCCGGGCGGAGATAAAGAGATGCAGGAATTACTGCTATGCCCTGATCAATGACGATCTTGATACAGCCCTGTCCAGGCTTCAATGCATCGTCACCGCCGAACGTCAACGAACGCTTCGCTACCTGCCTGAAATCTCCGAAGAGATGAACCAGGCACGCGGATAACATCAAAGGAGAACATTAAATGGCTATAAACGAACCAGGCATCCAAACCTTGACCAAACGCGCGGACAGCACCTATACGCTGGTCATGATGGTGTCCAAGCGCTCACGCCAGTTGATTGAGGGCGCCCAGCCGCTTCTGGAGCGGGAAGGCAAAAAGCCCATTGCCATTGCCATTGAAGAGATCGAGAGGGGCCTGGTAACCTTCCACCGCAACCTGGAGGACGAGGACTGAAATGAAACCCCTTGCCGGAAAAACCATTCTGGTGGGCGTCACAGGGGGGATCGCGGCATATAAAGCATGTGAGCTGGTGTCACGCCTGAAGAAATTTGGGGCCGACGTCCATGTAATGATGACATCCAGCGCCATGAAAATGGTGCAGCCCGTGACGCTGGAAGTGCTGTCTCAAAATCCGGTGGCAACGGATACATTTCGTGTTCTTAACAGCCATGAGGTTGCCCACATCGCCTTGGCCAAAGCTGCTGACCTTGTGGTCATTGCACCCGCTACGGCCAATGTAATCGCCAAATTGGCCCATGGGCTGGCTGACGATATGCTGACCACCACCTTGCTGGCCACCACAGCGCCCGTTTTGCTGGCGCCGGCCATGAACACCGTCATGTATCAGCATCCCGCCACACAGGAAAACCTGCGGATCCTGATTGATCGTGGCGTGATCACCATAGGCCCGGATGGCGGATGGCTGGCCTGTGGGGATGTGGGTCCCGGCCGTATGTCTGAGCCCCAGGAAATCGCCGGGGAATGCCTGCAGCTCTTATCGGCTGCCCGCGACTTTGAAGGCAAAAAGGTACTTGTCACCGCTGGCCCCACCCGGGAGCCCCTTGACCCGGTGCGTTACCTTACCAACTACTCCAGTGGCAGGATGGGCTACGCTATTGCCCAGGCAGCCCTTGCCCGGGGAGCCGAGGTTACCCTGGTGACGGGGCCTGTGGACTTGCCTGGTGTGCACGGCGCAGAAATGGTCAATATCACCACCACCCAAGACCTCTATGAGGCCATGGTGGAGCGTGTCCCTGCCGTGGATGTGGTGATCCAGGCGGCGGCGCCTGCGGACTACCGGGCCCGGGAGATTTCGGGAGAGAAGCTGAAAAAGAAAGGCGGCGAAGGCCTGGCCCTCAATTTGGTGCCCAACCGGGATGTGGCCCAGGCCATCGGTCAAAACAAGTTGCCGGGGCAGATTTTCGTGGGTTTTGCCGCGGAAACGGAGAACTTCATTGAAAATGCGCGCAGGAAGCTGCTGGGTAAGAACCTTGACTTCATCGTGCTGAACAATGTCACTCAGCCCGGAGCGGGTTTTAACGTAAACACCAACATCGCCACCATTGTCAGGCCCGCTTCTCTCAGCAAGCTTCCCAAGATGGCCAAACGGGAGCTGGCGGATCGCATTCTGGATGAGGTGAAGAACATCAGCGCTCCGGCGGAGGAATAGCGATGCCGGAGACCGGGCGCTACGCCCAGGTGATTGTTGATATTGCCGTTTCTGACACAGACCGGGTCTTTACATACCGGGTACCGGAGGGCATGCCGCTTCAGCCTGGCGCAAGGGTGGAAGTGCCCTTCGGCCATCGGCAGCTGGAGGGTTATGTGATTGCCCTCACTGAAGGTACGGACCTGGAAGAGGACCGGGTCAAGCCTATTACAGCGCCCCTTGAGGATTATCCGGCTCTGCTGCCGCCCCTTGTGGAGCTGGCGAGGGAGATAAGCATCCAGCGGCATTGCCCTCTGGCCCTGTCCCTCAGGCTGATGTTGCCCGCTGAAATGCGCGCCGGGCGCGTGCGCATAAAGACTGAGCTGGCAGCGAAAATCCGGATTTCGCCTGATCAAGTGGAGGCGGCGGCGAAAAGCGAAACCCGTTCGCCAAAGCGCAGGCTGCTTTTGCAGCTCTTATCAGACGGCCTGTCCCACCCAGTGAGCGAACTGAAAGCCCTGGCGCGGGATCCCCTGCCTGCCCTTCGTGTTCTTGAGGAGAAAGGCCTGGTGGAGGTGGCGGGCCAGGAAGTGCTGCGCCAGCCTTTCATGGGCGGCGAGCTTAATCAGCCGGAACCGGTGCTTACCCCTGAGCAGGAGGAGGTGCTGGGCGAAATCCTTCCGGCGGTGAAGCGAGGCGCCGGCTCTTTTTTGCTCCACGGAATCACGGGTTCCGGAAAGACTGAAGTCTACATCCGTGCCGTCAAGGAATGCCTGAAAGAGGGAAAGGGTGCCATCGTGTTGATCCCCGAGATCGTTCTGACACCACAGATGGTGAGTTGGTTCCGGGGTAGATTTGGCGATGTGGGGGCAGTCATGCACTCCCGTTTGTCCGCAGGGGAACGCTTTGATGAGTGGCGCAGGGTGCGCCGGGGACAGGCCCGGGTGGTTATCGGTGCCAGGAGTGCGGTGTTCGCGCCTGTGGAGCGCCTGGGGCTGATTGTGGTGGATGAGGAGCATGAGCCCAGCTATCAGGCGGAGAATGCCCCCGCCTATGATGCCCGGGAAATCGCTTTGTCCCGTGCCGGGCGGGAGGGTGCCGCGGTAATCCTGGCCAGCGCCACCCCCAGCATCCTTTCCTTTGCCAAGGCTGTGCGGGGGGACTATATGCTGCTTGAAATGCCAAAACGCGTGGGGGCAAGCGTACTGCCTGAGGTGACGGTGGTGGACATGCGGGAGGAATTGAGGCTTGGGAACCGGGGCATGTTTTCCACACTCCTTCAGGCCCGCCTTGACGCCTGTATGCAGGCTGGGCAGCAGGCCATGATCTTTCTCAATCGCAGGGGCTATGCGCCCGGGGTGCTATGCCGTAAGTGCGGCTTTGTGCTTCCCTGTCCCCAATGCGATGTGAAGATGACCTACCACCAGCAGGACCGTGTAATGCGCTGCCACTACTGCGGACTGACGCAGGCCCTGCCTGAAATCTGCCCAGCCTGTGGCAGCAAGTTTATCAAGCCTTTTGGCATTGGCACCCAGAAGGTGGAGGAGGAGCTGAGAAAGCGCTATCCTCAGGTGGAAACAGTGCGCATGGACCTGGATACTACCAGCGGCAAGAATGCCCATCAGGCGCTCCTGGACCGCTTCCGTTCCGGGCAGGCGCGTATCATGGTGGGAACCCAGATGATTGCCAAGGGGCTTGATTTTCCCCAGGTGACGCTGGTTGGAGCGGTACTGGCAGACCTGTCGCTGAATTTGCCGGACTACCGGTCGGAAGAGCGCACATTCCAACTGCTGACCCAGGTGGCCGGCCGCGCCGGCCGGTCGGACCGCCCCGGGGAGGTCATTATCCAGACCTATAAGCCGGAGCACTTTGCTATTCAGGCAGCAGCTGCCCAGGACTACCGCGCGTTTTTTAACCAGGAGTTCGCCAGGCGCAGGCAGAAGCTCTATCCGCCTTTTACCATGCTGGTGCGTCTGTTGGCCGAATCCAGCCAGGCGAGCCGGGCGCGTGAGGTGTCGGGCGCACTGCATACCCGGATAAGGGAAATGCTCGCGGAAAAGCCGCGCCTGAAGCGGCGGGTGATTTTCTTCCGGGAGGACGATTCTCCCATCAAGCGCATAGCGGGGCAAAACCGCGCTCAGGTCTTCCTGAAACTCCTGGCACACCCGGAAAGCGATGAAGTGCTGCAGTTTTTAAAAGATTTAGCGGAAGAAACCTGGCCCTGCCGGGTAAACTTGGAAATAAACCCGGCCAGTCTGGCCTGACACTACACGGAGGAAACACAAGCACCATGTCCAGAAAACGTATTTACACCATCGGGGCCAAAGAACTCAGGACCAAATGCCGCCCCATTGCAAAATTTGACGCCCGCCTGTCATTGATTCTGCGCGATATGGCGGATACCATGTATGAGGCCAATGGCGTAGGTCTGGCTGCCTCCCAGGTGGGCATCCTCAGGCGCCTGGTGGTTATCGATGTTGGGGAGGGGCTGATAGAGCTTGTAAATCCTGAGATTATCGCCTCAGAGGGCGAAGCCGGCATGGTGGAAGGTTGCTTAAGCGTGCCTGGCCGCAGGGGGTTTGTGACACGCAGTGAAAAACTAACCCTCAGGGCGCAGGACAAGACCGGGAAATTTTTCGAGCTGCCGGCCGAGGGTCTTCTGGCACGGGCCATTCAGCACGAAATTGACCATCTGGACGGCGTTCTCTACGTGGACAGGATGGAATACGAGGTCTTTGAGGAAGATGAAGAAGAGGACGAGGCACGCGAAATAACGCCGGCCGATGAGGCTCGCCCCAGGCGCGGGGCGCGCAGCCAGGCAGTGTAATGCGTATCGTCTTTATGGGGACACCGGAATACGCAGCCGCTTCGCTCAGGGCGTTGATTGCAGGCGGGCATGAAGTGGCCGCCGTCTTTACCCAGCCGGACAAGCCAAGGGGCCGGGGCGGCAAAGTGCAGGAAACCCCGGTAAAAATAATGGCAAAGCAGCATGGCCTCCCCGTTCATCAGCCCCGGCGCATCCGTTCGGAGGGGGTGGATGCCTTAAGGGAAATTTCACCGGAATTGTGTGTGACAGCGGCTTTTGGCCAGATACTCTCCCAGGAGATTCTGGACATCCCCGTTATGGGCACGGTGAATGTACACGCATCGCTCTTGCCCAAATACCGGGGGTCTTCCCCTGTACAATGGGCGATTATCAATGGGGAGCGGGAAACCGGTGTCACCACCATGATGACTGATGCCGGGATAGATACGGGAGACATCCTTCTCCAGGCACGAACGGATATTATGCCTGGGGAGACCGCCGGGGAGCTGACGGACAGGTTGGCGCTTCTGGGTGCGAACCTCCTGATACAAACTATTGATGCCCTGGTAAAGGGCAACTGCCCAAGGGAAAAGCAGGATGAGGACAGCATGAGCTATTACCCCCTTCTGAAACGGGAGCATGGTCTGATTGGCTGGGAGATAACAGCCAGGGACATCGTGAACCTGATCCACGGGGTAAACCCCTGGCCCTCTGCGTACTCGAATTCTCCCTGGGGGTGGATCAAATTCCACAGGGCAGAGGCAGTGGACGATTTGGGCGCGCCTGGGGAAATTCTGCTGGCCGACGCCAGGGAAGGCCTGCTGATCGCGGCAGCACGCGGAGCAGTGCGCGTGAAGGAGATGCAGGTGCCAGGCGGCAGGAGTATGGCGCCGGAGGCTTTCCTCAGGGGACACCCTCTTCCAGCGGGCGCACAGTGGATGAACGGAGAAGCATAAATGGATGGACAGGACAGCCGGAAACCCCATCGGGAGAGACCAGCAGGTGATCAGCCTTTTGTGAAGCGCGCCCCGGAACGGGAGCGTCCTGCCCACAAAGGCCCCTACGGCAAACCAGCAGGAGAGCGAAAGCCTTTTGAGCGCGGGGAGCCTCGGGAAGAACGTCCTGACTACAAGGGCCCCTACGGTAAACCATCGGGAGAACGGAAGCCTTTTGAGCGCAGGGAGCGCCAGGGAGAGCGCCCCGCCCGCAAAGGGCCTTATGGTAAACCAGCAGGAGAGCGTAAGCCTTTTGAGCGCAGGGAGACTCGGGAAGAGCGCCTTGACCACAAGGACCCCTACGGTAAACCAGCGGGAGAGCGGAAGCCTTTTGAAAGAAGGGAAACCCGTGAGGGGCGTCCCTACCCGAAGGGGCCCTACGTTAAGCCTGCGGGGGAAGGAAGGCCCTTTGAGCGGCGTGGACCGGAACAGCCCATGCGCCAGAACAGGCCTTTTGCGCCCCGGACTCCGCGCCCACAGGGGATTAGGCCTGTGCCAGCAGTGCCAATAAAACCCAGTCTCTCGCCGGATGCGCGGCGTACAGCGTTGAATGTCCTGAACCGCGTGCTGATTGACGAGGGCTTTGCCTCCCTGTCGCTGGACGAGCAGTTTCAGCAAACCAGCCTGGCTCCCCGGGACAAGAGGCTGGCCACCGCTTTGGTTTACACCACATTGGAAAACCTTACCAAGGTGGATTTTGCCCTGGACCAGTTTTTGAAGGACCGGACAGAACTGGAACCCCGGGTATTAAACCTTTTACGCATGAGCACCAGCCAGCTGATTTTGATGGACAAGGTTCCGGACTTCGCCGCGGTGAACGAGGCCGTGAACATGGCGCGTGATATGGGCCTTGAGCCCATGACAGGCCTGGTCAATGGGGTGCTGCGGTCCCTGATCCGCGAACGGGAGAATATACCCTGGCCCAAGGTGGGCGATCCCAACTATCTCTGTGTTACCTATTCCGTGCCCGCTTGGTTGCTGGAGCGCCTGACAGAGGGCTACGGCGCGGGGACGGCAGAGCAGATTGCGGCCTACCGCCGGGAGCAGCACAGCATTTCTATCCGGCGAAACACCCTCAGGATCTCGGAAAAGGATTTTTCGGAAATACTTAAGAAGAAGGTCTGGCAGGTGACGCCCGGGCTGGTGCCCGATGTGTACCACATAGCGGGTGCCGCTTCTATCGCCAGGGACACTCACTTTCTGGACGGCACATTCTCCATTCAAGGAGAAGGGAGCATCCTGGCAGCCTTGGCCTTGGCCCCTGCGATTGGCGCAAGGGTCCTGGACGCTTGCGCCGCACCGGGCGGCAAGACCTGCCTGATGGCTGAATTGATGCAGAACACAGGCCGCATCCACGCCTGGGATGTGCATGAGCACCGGGTTCGTTTGATTGAGGCACAGCTTGAGAGGCTTCGCATCTACAATGTACGTCCGGCAGTGCGGGATGCCAGCGTTTATCAGGAGCGATTTGAAGGAGAGATGGATGCCGTACTCCTTGACGCTCCTTGCTCCGGCACCGGGGTTATGGCCGAGAAGCCTGATGTGAAGCAAAGGCTCAAGCCTGAAGACATGCCTAAACTGGTTGATCTTCAGCGGCGGCTTCTTGGAACCGTCAGCCGATATGTAAAACCGGGCGGCATCCTGGTCTATGCCACCTGCAGCCTTTTGCCAGAGGAAAACAGCCAGCAAATTGAGTGGTTCCTGAAGGAACACCCCGAGTTCACATCAGACCCCCTGCCCGCAAGCATTCCGGAGGGTATTCGGGCGCTTGGTAAAGAGAACGGCCTGCAGCTGCTGCCCCATCGGGACGGGATGGAGGGCTTTTTTATCGCCCGGCTTAAGAAAGCATGATGGAAAAAGCGCTGCTGCCGGGGCTGACATTGCCGGAGCTTGAGAATTATGTGAAAGCACTGGGGGAGCCGGGCTACCGTGCACGGCAGATTTCAGAATGGCTGAAGAAAGGCGCTGGCTTCGAAGACATGCGCAACCTCCCCGGGAGCCTGCTTGATGTTTTGCGGGGGTCAGCCATTGCCCAGCCGGCCAGCATCCTCAGCCGCCAGCGTTCCCGGATTGATGGGACAGAAAAGTACCTTTTTTCGCTTCAGGGCGATCATACCGTGGAAGGGGTATTGATGCGCTACCGTCACGGGCTGACCCTATGCTTATCCACCCAGGTGGGGTGCCGGATGGGCTGCGCTTTTTGCGCCAGCACCCTGGGCGGAAAGCTGAGAGACCTGAGGGCGGGGGAGATGGTTGGCATGGCCACGCTCATCAACCGGCTCTGTCAGCCGGAGCGGGTGCACAACATCGTGCTGATGGGCAGTGGTGAGCCTCTGGACAACTATGATGAGGTTCTGCGCTTCCTGAACCTGATCACATCACCCGATGGCCTGAACATTGGCGCGCGCCGCATTTCACTTTCAACCTGCGGGCTGCCGGAGGAGATGCGCAGGCTGGCCCGGGAAGGCTTGCCGGTCACACTTTCGGTGTCCCTCCACGCGCCAAACGACACAGTCAGGCGTTTCCTCATGCCCATCGCGCACAGGGTCAGTATGGCTCAACTGCTATCCGCCTGCAGGGACTATGCCCAAGTCACTCGGCGGCGCGTGGTTTTTGAGTACGCGCTGATTCATGGCGTCAACGCTGCTGTGGACCAAGCCAGGGAACTGGCCCGGCACCTTGCCGGGATGCTTTGCCATGTGAATCTGATACCCCTCAACGATGTGCCGGAACGGGATTTGCGTGCCGCAACCCCCCAGGAAGTGGCCGGCTTTCGACAGGCGCTCGAAAACGCAGGCATTTCCGCTACTGTCAGGCGGGAAATGGGGGCGGATATCTCCGGCGCCTGCGGGCAGCTGCGTGCCCAATACCTGAAGAATCCCGTGGGACCCATGTGGAAGGAGACATCCCCATGATTGCCTTAGGCCGGACGGATCCTGGCAAAGTACGCCCCAGCAATCAGGACGCGCTGCTGGAGACAGCGGGGCCCTATGCTCTGTTTGCTGTAGCCGACGGCATGGGTGGGCACCGCGGAGGCAACATCGCCAGCGCAATGGCTGTGGATTGCTTAAGCGAAATAGACACCCGGACCCCTCCTGAGGAGGAAGCGCTTAAGGCGGCTTTTGAGCGGGCCAATCGCCTCATCTGGGAGCGCCAGCTCAGGGAGAGGAATCTGGCAGGGATGGGGACCACCCTCACTGCCCTGTGGGAGGGGGAAACCTATGTGGTTCTGGGCCATGTGGGTGACAGCCGGGCCTATCTGTTAAGGGAGGGGGCTCTTCGTCAGGTTTCATTGGACCACTCCCTGGTGGGCGAATTGATGCGAACCGGGATGCTGGCGCCAGAAGACGCTCACAGCTATCCTTACCGCAACATTGTGACCCGGGCAGTTGGGACGGAACAAACGCTGGAAAGCGATATCACCCGCCTGGACAAAAAACCCGGGGACCGTTGGCTGCTTTGTTCCGATGGACTGACAGAGTATGCACTGCCGGAAGCCATTATAGAAGCCATGGCGCTGCCGCTTCATGATGCGGCAGAGCAGCTGATGGCGCTGGCTCTATCCGGCGGGGGGCGGGATAATATCACCCTGCTGCTCCTGGAGGTGCCAAATTGATTGGTACGGTGCTGATGGAACGCTACCGCTTGGAAGAACTCATAGGTGAGGGCGGTATGGCCAGCGTTTACCGGGCGCTTGACCAGCGCACCGGGCACCGGGTGGCGGTGAAGTTCCTGCGCCAGGAGTACCATAACAATCCGGAGTTTCTGGACCGCTTTCGCCGGGAGGCGACGGCGGCCAGCCGTATGTCCCATCATAATATCGTAAACCTTCTGGACATCGGGGATGATCCCAAAACGCCTTACCTGGTATTCGAGTTTGTGGACGGGAAGACCCTGAAAGAAATTATCACCGAACAGGGGCGGCTTCCCCAGGCCACGGCAGTCCAGATATCGATCCGCATTCTCTCAGCCCTTCGCCACGCCCATGAGGCGGGCATCATCCACCGGGATATCAAGCCCCAGAACATTCTGGTGGACCGGCAGGGCTACATCAAAGTATCGGACTTCGGAATTGCCAGGATGGTGGGAACCAACACAATGCTGGACAGCGAGGGAAAGTCCAGCGTGATGGGTTCAGTGCACTATTTCTCCCCGGAGCAAGCCAGCGGGGAGACCGCCACGGTTTCTTCCGACCTTTACTCCGTGGGTGTGGTGCTTTATGAGATGCTTACCGGCACTGTTCCGTTTGAAGGAGATACAGCGGTATCCATTGCCATTCAGCATGTGCAGGCAGCTCCCAAGCCTGTCCGTTCACTGAACCCTGCTGTATCCCAGACACTTGAAAACGTTGTGGCCAGAGCCATGGAGAAGGATGCCAGGCAGCGCTATCCTTCGGCACTCCTCATGGCTCAGGCGCTGCATGCCGCTCTGCTGGCCGAAAAGGAACCGACCCAGGACACGCCCGTGTTCCCGGCCGCGCAAAAAGCCCAGGAAAAGCGGAATATCAACAAGAGGATCAGGAGGCGCAACCGGCTGCTGATCGTGTTTATGAGCCTGCTGCTAATTGCGGGCCTCACCATTGCCGGGTTCTACATTTACAGGGATATCGTCAACGGAACCCGGGCACCGCTGCTTATCGCGGAAACGGAACAGGTGGCCATCCGTTTGGCGGAGAGGGCGGGGCTCAATGCCAAGGTTGAACGCGTCAGCAGCGATGAGCCAGTGGGCATGGTCATCGCGCAATCCCATGACCTGGGCTTCGCGATGCACCGGGGAGACACAATTCTCATCACCGTTTCCTCAGGGCCTGTCAGGAAACCGGTGGCTCAGGTTACAGGGGCAATCAGAAGCGATGCGCAGGCGGCACTTGAGCGGATAGGCCTTCAGATGATGGTGACAGGCACCATGATGGATGAGAGTCCTGCGGGAACGGTGCTCAGCCAAATGCCTGAAGCGGGCACGGAGATGGAAGCGGGAGAGATCGTGCAGGTTGCGGTGTCCGGGGGCCAGGCGATCGTACCGGCGCTTACAGAACTCAGGCAGCAGGATGCCATAAGCCTGATCACAAAGTCAGGGCTTTCGTTGGGGGCTTTAAGCTCTGTTGAGATGGAAGATCCAGCCCAGCATGGCCGGATAGCCTCACAATACCCGGAGGCTGAGGAGATGGTAATGGTCGGCACACCGGTGGACCTGGTGCTTTATGTGTTGCCGGGGACGCAGAGCCCGATACCTGCTGCTACCGGGAACGGGGGAAACTGAGGTGGCGGAAGGCCGGATTATTGAGGGGCGCGGCGGGCTTTACACGGTACGGGACACGGGTGGCAATCGCCATGTCCTGCGAGCGAAAAACAGATTTCGCCGAAAGAACATTACACCTCTGGTGGGGGATTTGGTGGTATTTACGCCAACACGGGGCGAGGAGCATGGTTGGATCAGTGAAATCCTTCCAAGGAGTTCGCAAAGCATAAGGCCCCCCGTGGCCAACATCACGCAGCTGGTGATCACACTGGCGACAGAACCGCCGCCTGATTTGATGCTGGCAGACAAGCTTTTGCTTTTTGCCTTCGGGCAGCAAATTGTTCCGCTTATCGTTGTCAACAAGGTGGATATGGGGCCGCCTCTTGCCCTTGAAATTAAATCCGCTTATGATTTGGCAGGGGTGCCGGTTTTGCCCCTCAGTGCGCAGACTGGGGAAGGGTTGGGCGTTTTAAAGGCTTCAATGGCGGGTCACATCACCTGTTTTGCGGGACAGTCCGGGGTGGGAAAGAGTACGCTGATCATGGCGCTGACCGGCATAGCGCTTGAGACCGGCGAGATCAGCTGGAAAATAAAACGGGGGAAGCAGACCACGCGGCATATAAGCCTGATTGAACAAGGTGGCCTTCAGGTGCTGGACACCCCCGGTTTCAGCATGCTGGATTTGCCGGAGGATTTGGAGCCAGAGGAAATCAGCCTTCGCTACCCGGATTTTACACCCTACAGCGCCCAATGCCGTTTTTCCGCCTGCCTGCATGACCAGGAGCCGGACTGTGCGGTGGATAAGGCGGCAAGGAACGGCCAAATTGACCCGGGTAGGCTGGCGCGCTACCGGGAGTTGTTGAATCATGGACAGGAGAAACGGAGAGCACGTTATGATTGAAATTGCCCCTTCGGTATTGGCGGCAGATCCGCTTCACGTTCACCGGGATGTGAGCCGGCTAGTTGATGCTGGCGCCAGGATTTTGCATCTGGACATCATGGACGGGCATTTCGTGCCCAACCTGTCTTTTGGGCCCCAGATGGTTTCAGCCCTGCGCCGGGATTTTCCGGAGATGACTTTGGATGTTCACCTGATGATTTCCAACCCCGGAAGCTATCTTCAGGTTTTTGCTGATGCGGGGGCAGACGAAATCACCTTGCACGGCGAGGTGAAGGGAGATATTCCGTTGATGCTTCAGACCATCAGGCGGCTTGGGAAGAAAGCGGGGTTATCCCTGAAACCGGCCACCCAGGTGGCGGAAATGCATCCCTTCTTACCCGCCTGTGACCTCTTCCTGATCATGACCGTGGAGCCTGGATTTGGCGGGCAGAAGTTGATGCCTGAGCTCCTTGACAAGCTGGGAGAACTGCGCCGGGCGGGTTTTGAGGGTACGCTGAGCGTGGACGGCGGTATTGGCCAGGATAACTGCCGCCAGGTGCGCCAAAAAGGCGCTACCCGATTGGTGATGGGCACAGCGGCCTTCCTGTCTGAAAATCCAAGAGCGCTGTTTGAAGGGTGCGCGGCGCTTTGAGCGGTTTGCCGCCGCGTTTTGAATACAAAATATCCCTGGGCCAAAACTTCCTTTTTGATGAAGGGTTGCTGAACAGGCTGGTGGAAGCCAGCGGCGTTCGGGAAGGGGACAGGGTCCTCGAAATTGGCGCTGGCCGTGGGGATCTGACCCTGGCGCTGGCATCGCGGGGAGCTCTGGTGACAGCTGTCGAGATAGACGAGCGCCTGATACCTGTCCTGAATGAGCGGCTGCGAGATATGAGCAACGTCGACATCGTGGCCGGGGATATCATGGCCCTGGACATGAAGGCGCTGATGGGTCATGGCGAGCCCTGCCAGGTGGTGGCAAACCTCCCCTACTACCTGACCACGCCTATTCTGCTTAGGTTGCTGAAAGGCAATCTGCCGATTGAATCGCTCAACGTGATGGTACAGCGGGAGGCAGCGGAGCGGCTGCTGGCAGGCCCCGGAAGCCGCGATTACGGGCCTCTGGCGGTGCTGGCGGCGTACCGCGGGAAGCCAGACGTCGCCTTTGAGGTGCCCGCCCATTATTTCACTCCGCCGCCAAAGGTGGACAGTGTATTTATCGCGATGCCATTTTATGAAATAAAACCAAACATCCCGCATGATGAGGGGCTTTTTTTCCGAGTGGTCCAGTCTGCGTTCGCCATGCGGCGTAAGACGCTGGCAAACAATCTGGCAGCTGCATTCTCACTCAGCCGAACGCTTGCCGTGGAATATCTTGATAGAGCTGGCCTTCCGGAGAGTATCCGAGGAGAACGGACAACGCTTGAGGAATATGTTGCTCTGGCGGATATTTTGGCTGAAACGCTGGGCTTGGAATCGCCACTATCGTAATACTTTGGTAATAACTGTTTACAAAAGAGAAATATTATGTTAAGGTACCATCAGTAAAACGAACAGGGCAGGTGTCATGATGAATCAAAGGTATTCCGCCAAACGTTTTCTGGGATTGATTTTGCTGGTCGCAATGATGGCCGGCCTTGTGCCGGCACAGGCCGCCAGTTATGCCACGATCAGGCCTGGCGACCAGGGCGCAAATGTACGCCAGATGCAGCAAGCTTTGGATTTTTTGGGGACTCCCCTGGTAGCGGACGGTATATACGGCAACATGACGACCCAGGCGGTCAAGCTTTTCCAGGAGCGTGCACGCCTCATCCAGGATGGCCTGGCAGGGAACCGGACGCTAAGCGCATTGTATGATCTGGCTCCCCAGTTCAGGCCTCAGACCCAGGGCAGCGACCAACCGGTTCCCACTGAAACATCTGAAAACATCCAAACCCCGGTCATTCCCTCGGCGCAGGGCAGCGCTACGGTCCATACCCCAAACGGCGGCAGCCTGAATCTCAGGCGTACAGCTTCCCGGGGACAAAATACTTTTTATCAGATTCCAAATGGAACTGTTCTAAAAATCCTGGGAATGACCGGGCAGTGGGTAAAGGTGGACGCCGGCGGCCGCGTGGGGTATGTGCAGCAGGATTTTCTGCGTATAGGCAATGAGACCGTACCGGAAACGCCTGAAAAAGCTGAAGAAACGCCAGTGCCCGCCACGCCCGCTGAAGGCAGCGCGCGGGTGTACACAGCCAACCGGGGCAGCCTGAACCTCAGGGGCACAGCCACCTCCGGCAACAATGTCATCTATCAAATCCCATTTGGTACCATCGTTGGGATACGTTCTACCAACGGCCAGTGGGCCCAGGTGGAAGCCGAGGGGCGGGTTGGCTATGTGGTGGCGTCGTTCCTTCAGCCTGTCGGCAACGCGCCTTCCAGCGCGCCAACAGCCGCCCCCACAGCTGCGCCAACCATGACCGCACCCCCTCCCAGCAACACCAGCATCACAGCTCAGGTCCACACGCAGAACGGGGGCGTCCTGAACCTGCGCGCCGAGGCGCGCACGGGCAAGAACATTATTGGCACCATTCCCTCCGGAAGCGGCGTCAATGTCCTGAGCCGGGATGCCACCTGGTGCAGAATATCCTACCAAGGACGCGATGGCTGGGTGATGGCCTCCTTTCTGCGCTTTAATGAAGTTCCCGCAACGCCAACCCCGGAACCTTCCGAGGAGCCAGCACCCGACCCGGAACCGGTACCCACTGAAACCCCTGCCCCCGTTATTGGCCGTATCCTGCGCGCGGGCGACAAGGGAGATGATGTGCGGCTGATGCAGGAAAGGCTGAGAACGCTTAAGTATGACTGCGAGGTCAATGGCGATTTTGATGACCAGACGCTTGCCGCCTTCAAACGTTTCCAATCCCTTAATGGTCTGACCATAGATGGCATTTTGGGCAGCCAGTCATCAGGCGTTCTATTGAGCGCAGCCGCCCGGGACGCGGACAGTGCGCCGCTTACTTACACCAGCCTGTCCCTTGACAGCGTGGACGGCGACCTGAAGTTGGTTTCCGCCCTGCAGCAGGCGCTTAAGGACCTGGATTACCCGCTGGTGGTTGATGGCCGCTTTGAAACCAAAACCCACCAGGCCGTGGTGTACTTTCAGCAGATCAACGGACTTCCCGTAACAGGCGTTGCGGATTCCCTGATGCAGTCCAAGCTTTTCTCTGGCGCTGCCAGGGGATATGATGCTTCTGCCGTTTCAGTTGATACCGGCGGTGTTTCCGGTGGCGGTCCCTCAAGCGGCCAGGTCAAGCTGCTTCACTGGTATGACGATGTGAAGAAAAGCGCTTCCACCGGACAACGGGCTACGGTTTATCATCCGGCCAGCGGGCTGAGCTTTACGCTTCGGTTTTACTCCATGGGAGCGCACGCGGATTCCGAGCCGCTGACACTCAGGGATACCCAGATTATGAACAAGGCTTTTGGCCCCGCATCCTGGAACATCAACATCGTCTATGTGAAACTGCCGGACGGCCGCTGGACCATGGCCAGCATGCATAACCGCCCGCACCTGTCTGGCAGCATTAAGGACAACGGTTTTGACGGTCACCTGTGTGTGCACTTCTTGCGGGATCTGGATGAGGTTACTCGCAATGATCCGGGCTACGGGCTGAGCAACCAAAATGCCATCCGAAACGCCTGGGAAAAGCTGGCGGGGGAAACCATAGACTAAGGCGACAAAAGAAAGCAGCAAATAATACGCGCTCTTCGCTGTTGTGAGGGGCGTGTTTCTGTTGGTTTCTGTAGCCCGTTGCTTCATTCCCGCCTTGAACTTTCAGCATAAACAAAAAGTATCATAGCTTTGCCGGCAATATTTGTTCAACGGGTCCCTTACGGAAAACATGAACCTTACCCCCGTTGGCAGGAGCGATGATGGCATCACTGTGATGAAATCGCGCAGCGCAAGACGCTGATATGGGGTATCATTTGCTGGGAAGGCCATGTTTGTTTGCGATAGTTTACCGCAGACTGCGATGTGGCGATCAGGCAGGACTGGATTGCTGCGGATAAACCGTTTTTGGGGAGTGCCAAACTTGTTTGGGCAATCCAATTACGTCTCTTTTGCTACCAGAAGGTGTTTGTGGGTCAGCGGACTGGACCCAGCGGTGTTTGCCGTAATTTGGAGATCAGCCGGGAAGCCCAATTGCGGTCAAGAATTGAGGCAGATTGGGGGCTAATATCTATGACGGGTGTGAGGGATAACCCATGGGGGAAATCAAATCGGAGTCTGCGCTTGCGGCAGAGCGGATGAAACGATATATCCTCAAGCATCTGCATGAAGCGATTATGGCGAAGGATGTTGCAGCTGCTGCGGGGTACTCCCGGTACCACGCGGCGCGGGTCTTCAAGGGTGAAACAGGTGTGTCCCCTTTTGAATACATCCTTCGGGAGC
>JAAYJP010000214.1 GCA_012522875.1 Clostridiales bacterium
AGGATATCACCGGGCTGCCGCCGGAGAAGCGGCAGGTGAACACGGTGTTCCAGAACTATGCCCTCTTCCCCCATATGAATGTGGAGAAGAACATCGCCTATGGCCTGAAGATGCGGGGCGCTTCCCGGCAGGAGATGAAAGAGGCGGTGGGAAAGATGCTGGCGCTGGTACAACTGGAAGGCTATGGCAAGCGCCAGCCGGGCCAGCTTTCCGGCGGCCAGCGCCAGCGGGTGGCCATCGCCCGCTCCCTGGTGCTCTCCCCGCGCATCCTCTTGCTGGATGAGCCCCTGGGCGCGCTGGACCTGCAATTGCGCCGGCAGATGCAGCAGGAGCTCAAGCGCATGCAGCGGAGCCTGGGCATCACCTTCATCTATATCACCCACGACCAGGAGGAGGCCCTGGGCATGTCCGACCGCATTGCCCTGATGCGCGACGGGCGCTTTGTGCAGGTGGGCTCCCCTGAGGCGCTGTATGAGCGGCCTGAGACGGCTTTTGCCGCCAGTTTCATCGGGGAAACCAACCTCCTGCGCGGGCGCGCCGCGGCCGTGAAGGACGATGGTGTGCTGATGGATGTGGGCGGCATCACCCTGCCGGCGGACAGCGGCCTTTGGATCAGCCCGGGAGACCCGCTGTGCCTGAGCATCCGGGCGGAGCGGCTGTATATGTCGGCCGCCCCGGTCAAGGAGCCCTGCCGTCTGTCCGGCACCCTGGCTGAGAGCCGCTATGCCGGAGGGGAGCGGATCTGCGTGGTGCATCTGCCCGATGGCCAGGCGGTCAAAAGCCGCCGTCCCACCGAAGGGGAGCCGCCCTGCGTGGTGGGGGACAAGGTCTACCTCTGGTGGCATCAGGCTTCTGCGGTGATCGTGCGGGATGACCTGGAGGTGGCGCCATGAAGCGCCCGGCCCGTCGGCGGGAGGCTATGGCCATCCCCATGGCGGTGTATGCGGCCTTGTTTGTGGGGTTGAGCCTTATGTATATCATGGGGCTGAGCATGCTCACCCGGGGAGAAGGCTTTGCAGCAATCCCTCCTGTTACGCTGGACAATTATGAGCGGATCATCAGCCCCATCTACCTGCGGTCCCTCCTTTTGAGCCTGAGGCTGGCCGGGCTGACAGCGCTTTTCTGCCTTTTGATCGGTTACCCCTTCGCCTACTTCATGGCCAAAGCCAGGCCAGGGGCCCGTACCTGGATATTGCTTCTGTTGATCGTGCCCTTCTGGACCAACGCCCTGATCCGCATCTATGGCTGGAAAATCCTGTTTTCCGCCTCCGGGCCCATCAACCAGCTCATCCTGGCGCTGGGGCTGGCAGACAGGCCCGTGAAACTCCTTTACACGGACTTTGCCGTGCTGGTGGGCATGGTGTATGCCATGGTCCCCTTTATGGTGCTGCCCGTGTATTCCGCTGCCGAACGGCTGGACTGGTCGGTGGTGGAGGCAGCCCGGGACCTGGGCGCGTCCCCCCTGAAGGCCTTCTTCACCGTGGTGGTGCCCATGACCCTGCCCGGCATCCTGGCAGGGCTGGTGCTCACCTTCATTCCCTCCATCGGGCTTTTTTTCCTGAGCGACTTGCTGGGGGGAAGCAACACCATGCTCTGGGGCAACATGGTGCATAATGAGCTGCTCAAAAGCCGGGACCTGCCCTTTGCCGCGGCGCTCTCAGTGGTGCTATTGGCGCTGACCGGCCTTGTGATCCTGCTCTACCGCAGAAAAGGCGGGAGCGCTGAAACGATGGTGTTTTAGATGAAGAAAAACTCCCCCTGGGCCGGGGTGTACATGGCCCTGGTCCTGGTGCTGCTCTACCTGCCGATTCTGGTGGTAGTGCTGTTCTCCTTCAACGCAAACCCGGGGCGCACCGCCAATTTCCAGTTTGAGGGCTTTTCCCTGCAGTGGTACCAAAACCTCTTTGACCCGGTCACGGGCTATGGCCAGGCGCTGATGAACTCCCTTTCCCTCGCTTTCTGGAGCGTGCTCCTGTCCGCCGTGATCGGCACCCTGGGGGCCATCGGCCTGGCACGCCGGCCTGTGCGCAGGAGCGCGCTGGGCAAGGCCGGTGCCCTGGGGCTGAGCATGGGAGAGCAGCTGGCGGTGCTGCCCATCATGATTCCGGAGATCATCCTGGGCATCGCCTTCCTGGCGCTGTTCACAGCGCTGAGGCTGCCCTTTGGCATGGTGACCCTGGTGCTGGCCCATATCACCTTTTGCGTGCCCTACATCTTCATCACCGTAAAGGGCCGGCTGGCCACGCTTGACCCGGGGCTTGAGGAGGCTGCCAGGGACCTGGGGGCAAGCCCGCTGCGCGCCCTCACCACCGTGACCCTGCCCCTGGCGCTCCCGGCGGTGCTCTCCGGCTGCCTGCTGGCTTTTGCCATGAGCATGGACGACTTTGTGATCAGCTTTTTTGTCAACGGCCCCGCCACCACCACTTTGCCGCTGAAGGTGTATTCCTCGGTGAAGGTGGGCGTGCCGCCCCATGTGAACGCGCTGTGCACAGTGATGCTGGCAGCGGTATTTCTGCTGGTGGGCACGGGGCAGCTGCTGCAGGCCCGCGCTGAGCGCAGGCGTCAGCATGCCGCCCGGGAGGCAGGATGAAAAACATCGTGCTCACCGGCGGGGGCACCGCCGGCCATGTGACGCCGCACCTGGCGCTCCTGCCCCACCTGATTACGGCGGGGTATCAGATCCACTACATCGGCACTGAAAAGGGGATGGAGCGGGGGCTGATGGAAAGCCAGCCCGGGGTTATTTACCATGCGGTCAAAACCGGCAAGCTGCGGCGCTATTTCAGCTGGCAGAACCTGACAGACCCCTTCCGCGTCATCGCGGGGGCCTTTGAGGCCTATAGGATCCTTGGGCAAATCAAGCCGGATATCGTGTTTTCAAAGGGCGGCTTTGTGGCGGTGCCTGTGGTGGCGGCGGCGGCCCTCAGGGGCATCCCGGTCCTGGCCCATGAGAGCGACCTGAGCCCCGGACTGGCCAACCGCATCAGCGCCAGGTTCGCCGGCCGCGTGGCCACCGCCTTCCCCGAATGCGCCCAAAAGCTCGGTGAAAAAGGCATTCACACGGGCCTTCCTATCCGGGAGGCGCTGTTTGAGGGCGAGCGGCAAAGGGGCCTTCAGCTGGCAGGCTTCAAAGGCGACAAGCCGGTGGTCCTGGTGATGGGGGGCAGCCAGGGCGCCCGGGCCATCAACGAAGCGCTGCGCCGGGCCCTGCCTGGGCTGCTTCCCCGGATGGACATCCTGCATCTTTGCGGCCAGGGGCATCTGGACCCTGCCTTTCCTGATACGCGCGGTTACTTCCAGGCGGAATTCCTGGGTGAGGAGCTTCCCCATGCCCTGGCGGCAAGCGATGTCATCCTCTCCCGGGCCGGCGCCACCGCCATCTTTGAGTTCCAGGCCTTAAGGAAGCCCATGCTCCTGGTACCCTACCCCAAAGGCGCCAGCCGGGGCGACCAGATCGAAAACGCCAACTCCCTGGCCGCGCGGGGGCTGGCCCATGTGCTTTATCAGGAAGAGATGACGCCCCAGACGCTGGCCCAGGCGCTGATTGATCTGATGGGGGATGCCCGGCGCCTTGAAGGGGCCCTTGAGGCGGCGCCCCCGGCTGACGGGCGGGCGGCTGTGATGAAGCTGATCGGGGAAATGGCGGCAGGCAGGGCGCTGTAGGCGCGTTGCCACAGGGGCGCGCCTTGTTAAAGCGATGCAAAAGCGGTATGATATGTTCATTGTCTGAGAGGCGGCGTTCCTGCCGTTTCTGAAAGGAAGGGTCTTGGCGCAGCAGGTGAAGGGCCGGCGGCGGCACACATTGGCTTACCGCGCTGCCCGTGCGCTGGTG
>JAAYJP010000215.1 GCA_012522875.1 Clostridiales bacterium
CCATGGTGTTTCTGGCACCGGATAAAACAGGATTGACATTTCGGGATGTTGATGGCTATAATATCTGCAGTTGTTTGCCCCGTCATAGTCCTTGCCCGGGTTTTCTGATTTCGGAAGTGTTTCGGGGCAGCAATCGCCAAGACGCGGCATTGTCCGCCAATATCAATAGGAGGTACCCCTATGAAAAAAGCATTTGCCCTGCTCCTGTCCCTGGCTCTGCTTCTGACCGCTGCTCCCCTTCTGGCGGAAGAGCAGTTCACGATCGTTGTCAACCTGAAGACCCTGTCAAGCGAATACTGGCAAACGGTGAAATCCGGCATTGATGAGGCGGCTGAAGAGTTCGGGCTGGCCATTGATGTGCAGGGCCCGGCCGCTGAAACGGAAATCGCCGAGCAGGTGCAGCAGCTGGAGACCCTGCTGGCGGCCAAGCCTGACGCCATCATCATCGCCCCCCTGGATGGCGATGCTGTCATCGGCGCCATTGAGTCCTCCGGCTACGAAGGCCTGGTGATTTTCTGCGACACGGACGCCAACTATGAGAAAAAGACCTCCTTCGTAGGCACTTCCAACCAGGTGGCCGCCCATTCCGGCGGTGTCTACGGGATTGAACTGGCCGGCGGAGAGAACGCGAAAGCCCTCATCATCTACGGCCAGGAAGGCGACAATACCTCCAACCTGCGCAAGGCTGGCTATGAGCAGGCCCTGGAAGAAGCGGGGCTTGCGCCTGTGGCGATGCTCTCAGGCAACAACACCACTGACGGCGCCACCAAGGTCATGGAAGACCAGCTGATTGCCAATCCCGAAATCAACCTGGTGCTTTGCCACAACGACGACACAGCCATCGGCGCCCTGAACGCTGTGACCACCGCCGGCAGGGAAGGCATCACCATCATGGGCTTTGACGGCAACCAGTCCGCGGTGGAGCTGATCGCCTCTGGCGACCTGGCCGGCACCGTGGCCCAGCAGCCCAAGCTCATGGGCTACCTGTCCGTGGAG
The DNA here is from genome assembly GCA_012522875.1 of Clostridiales bacterium. Classification (GTDB taxonomy): domain Bacteria; phylum Bacillota; class Clostridia; order Christensenellales; family Aristaeellaceae; genus UBA6115. The sequence continues at coordinate 997 of JAAYJP010000215.1, forward strand.
ACGGCGCTTAAGGCATTAAAGGGCGAAGAAGTGGAAGCCAATGTGGTGGTTGACACCGTCATTATCAACAAGGACAACTTCGAGGAATATCTGCAGAAATAAGCCCGGGTATCTCCGGACAAATGAAACCATTTATCCCCGAGGAATGAACCAGGCGGTGATCCGGAACATACCCCGGATCACCGCCTTCCATGAGGGAATGGCCTCTGCCTACCTTTGCGAAACGAGGTGTCTTTGTGTCACAGCAATATGTGATCGAGCTTAAGCATATCACCAAAAAATTTCCCGGTGTGGTGGCCATGCGGAATATGCATATTCAAATAAAACCTGGCGAAATCCATGGCCTTGTAGGTGAAAACGGGGCCGGGAAATCCACCCTAATCAAGGTTTTGACAGGGGTGCATATACCGGAGGAAGGCGAAATATATGTCGAGGGAAAACGCCATGTCTTCAGAAACCCTGTGCAGGCACGGGAGGCGGGCATCGCCTGTGTGTACCAGGAACTGAACATCGTCAAGATGCTACCGGTGGTGGACAATGTTTTTATGGGGCGCAAGGTCACCAACAAATTCGGCCTCCTTGACTACCCTTATATGCACGAGGAAACCAAAAAAGCGCTTGCCGCCCTGGGACACACGGAAATCGACACGCGAATGGAGTGCGGCAAGTTGGGCGTGGGCCAGCAGCAGATGGTGGAAATCGCCAAAGCCATCACACAGAACGCCAAACTGATCATCATGGATGAGCCCACCTCCTCCCTGGGGGAGCAGGAGGTACAGCAGCTGGTGGAAACAGTCAGGAGGCTGAAGGATCGCGGCATTGCCATCCTGTTTGTGTCCCATAAACTGGAGGAACTGTTCGAGCTCTGCGAGCGTGTTACCGTGATGCGGGATGGGGAGCATATCCTTACCCGGAACATCGCGGATATGAATGAAGACATGCTTATCGAAGCCATGGTGGGCAGGACGCTGGACAACCAGTACCCAAAAATCCCCACCACCAGGGGCATGCAGGTTCTCAGGGCTGAAAAATTAAGCCAGATCGGTGTGATCAAAGACGTGAGCTTTGAGGCCTATGCGGGAGAAATACTGGCCTTTGCCGGCCTGGTAGGCGCTGGGCGCACAGAAACCATGCGTGCCATTTTCGGCGCAGAGAAACCGGACAGCGGCAAATTATTCATCAAAGGCAAAGAGGTCCGGTTCAACAGCCCTGGCGAAGCGATCAAGGCTGGGATGGCATTTCTAACGGAAGACCGCAAAGGCCAGGGCCTGGTGCTATCGGAGTCGGTGAAAACCAACCTGATTATGGCCAACATGAAGGACTACCGGAAAGGGCCGTTGCTTGACCACACCCGTATCAACGAGGTCAGCCAGAAAAGCGTAAGCTCACTGCGCATCAAGACGCCCACCATCCAGGAAGTGGTGGTACAGCTGTCAGGGGGCAACCAGCAAAAGGTTGTTATCGGCAAATGGATCAATTCAGACGCGGATATCTATCTTTTTGACGAGCCAACGCGCGGCATCGATGTAGGCGCCAAAATTGAGGTGTACAATGTTATGAACAAACTGCTCCAGGAGGGCAAGTGCATCATCATGGTGTCCTCTGAGTTGCCCGAAGTGCTGGGCATGGCCGACCGGGTGATCGTCATGCGGGAGGGCAGGGTCATGGCTGATATTCCCAGGGAAAGCCCACACTTTAACCAGAATGATATCATGAAAGCTGCTTGGGGAGGGGAGATAGAAAATGACGACCACCGCCATTAAAAAGAGGTCCAACATGGGCGATTTTATCATGAGAATCGCGCCGCTGACCGTTCTGGCCATCCTGTACATCCTGTTTTCCATCATGCACCCGGGCAGGTTCATGACCATGGCCAACCAGATGAATGTCCTGAGGCAAACAGCAGTCAACTGCCTGATTGGATCCGGCATGCTCCTGGCTTTGATCACTGCGGGTATTGACTTGTCAGTTGGCTATAATGCCATTCTGGCCACCTGCACTATTGGGGTACTGATGCAGAATTTTGGCGTCACATCCGCCTGGATCCTCATCCCAATGGCTATTTTGGTATCCACCTCCGCGGGTTTCCTGAACGGAACGCTTCTGACCCGGCTGGACTTGCCCCATCCCTTCGTCTCCACCCTGGGCATGAAAAACGTGCTGTGGGGGGTCGCGCTCCTTATCACTTCCTCCAGGACCATTGGGTTTACAAACAAAGGCATCGACAGCACCCTGTGGATTGGCCG
>JAAYJP010000216.1 GCA_012522875.1 Clostridiales bacterium
CCCTGAAGGAAACCGGCTTTCTGCGCCGGCTGGCGCTGCTGTTCATCACCAGCCGTTTTGCCCGCAAAAGCCCCTGGGCGTTTATCGTGATGTTCCTTTTATCCGTGCTGGCGCTGGGCAGCTTTATCGCCCCCACGGTGACCTTCCTGCTGTTTTTCGCCCTGCACCGGGAGGTGATGGAAGCCCTGGGGCAGAAGCCCGGCGATCCGCTGGCCCGGGCCCTGATGGTGGGCACGGCCTGCGTCACCTCCATCTCCTGCGCTATGACGCCCATCGCCCACACCTTCCCCCTGATGGCCCTGGGGTTCCACGAAGCGGCCACGGGCGAGCGGATCAGCTACCTGAGCTATCTTCAAATCGGGCTGCCGGTGGGCATCCTGCTGTTTGGCCTGACGCTCCTGCTGCTTTACCTGGGCTTCCGCAGGCGGATTGGGGGCCGGGGGCCGGAAATCAGCAAACTGCCCCTCTCCGCCCCCGGAAAGCCGGATGCAAGGGAGATCTTCTCCGCTGTGGTTTTCCTCCTGGTGGTGGCGGCCTGGCTCCTGGCAGGCATCCTGCCGGACAGGATGGCGCCCGTCGCCGCCCTGGGCACTGCCTGGCCGGCGCTGCTGGGGGTGATCCTTCTCTCCGCCATTCCTGTGAAGGGAAAACCGGTCTTGGACCTCAAGGACGGCTTTGCCCGGGGCCTCAACTGGCAAAGCCTGCTGCTGTGCGCCGCGGCCCTGGCGCTGGGAAAATACCTGACCCTGCCTGAATACGGCGTCACGGACTGGTTTGGCGCGCTGATTGCCCCGCCCATGCGCTCCTGGGGCTACGGGGGAGCGCTTCTGGTCATCATCGCCGCCACCCTTATCATGACCAACTTCCTCTCCAACATCGTCACCACCACCGTCATGTACCAGGTGGCAGCCAGCGCCATTCCCGTGCTGGCCTTGTCCGGCATTGCCATCAACCCTGCCCTTTCCGCCATCCTGGTGGGGATGTGCGCCAGCCTGGCTTTCGCCACGCCCCCGTCCATCGCCCACATCGCCCTGGCGGCCGGCTCCGGCTGGGCGGGCTCCAGGGACATGCTGCTCTACGGGGGCGCGCTGGCGCTCTTCTCAGTGCCGGTGGTGCTGGCGTTTTCGCTTATCTGACCCTACCAGGAGATATTGTCCGGGTCGGCTGAAAAGCCCACGCAGCCCTTGAGGCCGGCGATGCGCTCCAGATCGGCGGGGGACAGTTCAAAATCAAATACCTGGGCGTTCTCCCGGATGCGGGAAGGGGTCACCGACTTGGGCAGGGGCAGATAGCCCCGCTGGAGGCTCCAGCGGATGGCGACCTGGGCGATGCTCTTGCCATATTTCTCAGCGATCTCCTTCATCTCCGGCACCTCAAACACCCGGCCTACGCCCAAGGGGCTGTAAGCCTCCAAAAGCATCCCCTTCCCGCGGCTGTAATCCACCACCTCGTCCTGGGTGTCCCCGGGCGCCAGGCGGATCTGGTTGGCCACCGGGATGATCTCAGCCGTCTCAAGCAGCGCGTCGATGTGGTGCGGGTGGAAGTTGCTGATGCCGATGGCCTTGAGGATCCCTTTATGGTAGAGGGCCTCCAGGGCGCGCCAGGTCTCGGCGTTTTTCTCTTTCCAGTTGTGCTTGAAATCCACAGGCCTGGGCCAGTGGAGCAGGAACAGGTCCACATAATCCGTGCCCAGTTTATCCAGGCTTTCCTGCACCGCGTCCAGCGTCTGCTGATATCCCCTGACGGAGTTGACCAGTTTGGTCGTGATAAAAACCTCCCCCCGGGGGATGCCGCTGTCCTTCACCCCCTGGCCGACGCCCGCCTCGTTGCCATATCCCTGGGCGGTGTCGATGTGGCGGTACCCTGCCAGAATGGCCTCCCGCACGCTGCTGCGGGCCACCTCGCCATCCGGTGTCTGCCAGGTGCCAAAGCCGATACAGGGGATCTTCACCCCGTTGGACAGGATGTACCGGTCCGTGATTGCGTTCATGCCTTTCCCTCCATCCTTTAAAACATGCCGTGTGATTCAGGGAAAAGTATAACCGGGAAAACCGCCGGCTAATCAAAAGGGAGGGGCGCAGCCCCCCCCCAGGTTTCATTGGGATCTGCCCGTTTATCCCTTTGTGAGATGGTTCATGATGCCCCCAAACAGGGGGGTGTACCCCGCCCAGTCCACAAATTCCGGCGGGCCCCAGTGGGGCGCGCAGTCGGAGGTGAAGGCGCCGGCGCGGCCTTTGCCGTAGTTGCCAAAGGCGATGAAAGGGTCCCCCGCGATGGTCATCACCCCCTGGGCGCCCTCCCGGGGCAGCGTCCGGTTGTAGCCCAGGAAATGGGGCCAGTCCAAAGGGACGCCCGCAAGAACCGGGTGGTCCGGAACCACGATGTCAGGCCTTACCCCCTCAGGGTGTTCCATCAGGTCGTCCGTCTCCAGGCACACAACAGGCAGCACCTCGGAAAGCGCCGTGCGCCCATACTTGGCCTTGGCGTCCACCCCGGAAAACGCCATATAGCCCCCCACCATCAACAGGGCGCCCCCGGCCAGGACATAGTCCCGGATCACTTGGCAGCGGTTTGGCATTTTTTGGCTTCTGGCAAAGGTATCCGGATGCAGAAGAAGGGTGTTGGACCCGATGTCGGACAGGATGACCCCGTCGTATTCTCCCAGCTCATCCGCCGAAAAGGGAAAGCGCAGGGCGGCGATATGGTTCGGCATGTAGGTGACCTCATAGCCGCTGTCCTCCAGCGCCCTGATCAGCCGGCCCGCCCCCTCCTCATAGGCTGAGGTGTAAAACGCGTCAAATCCCTTCACATGCACGGTATAGCTGCTCCAGCTCTCCCCCGCCAGCAGAATTTTCTTTGCCATGCCGCCCTCCTGATTGGGTTTTGCCTGATTGTAGCATGGGGGCGCCCGGCGGGCAAGGGCGCTTGCGCGGCCCCGGGCCATGGACTATACTGGATTTGAAAGGGGCTGGGCATATGAGTGACGCGGCATACCGGGAGCAGGTTTTGGGCGGGAAAACGCTGTTTGACGGCAAGATCATCACGGTGGAGCACTGGCAGGTCCTCCTGCCTGACGGCCGGGAGGCTTCCCGGGAAATCGTGCTGCACAAGGGGGGCGCCGCGGTGGTGCCGGTGGACCAGCAGGGCTGTGTGACCCTGGTGCGCCAGCACCGGGTGGCCATTGATGAGATGATGCTGGAGATCCCCGCGGGCAAGCTGGACTATGAGGGGGAGGACCCTTTCGCCTGCGTCCAGCGGGAGCTGGCCGAGGAAACCGGCCTGGTGGCGGGCAAATGGCAGAAGCTGGCCCATGTGGTCTCCACACCCGGCTTCTGCACCGAGCGCATCGCCCTCTATCTGGCCACCGAACTGCGCCAGTCAGCCCCGCGCCCGGACAGGGATGAGTTCCTCAATGTGGTGCGCATGCCGCTCAAGGACGCGGTGGCCCAGGTTTTTCAGGGTAAAATACATGATGCCAAGACCTGCCTGGGGCTGCTGATGGCACAGCAGGTGCTGGGCGCGCCCTTGTTGGCCGCCACACCTGAAGCGAGGTATCCCCGCCAGCAAAGGGGAATCTTCCCCCGGGCCCGGAAGGGGTGAACGAAATGAACAAGCGCGGCAGCATGCGGCCACTGAAGTGGCTGATCATCCTCCTGGCGCTGATGGTGGTTTTCTACGGCGTCATGGCCATCCGCTACAGCATAGAGCAGAACACCTTCCGCGTGCCGCAGGCGCCTCTGGTGGCAGGCGTTGGCAGGCTTCAGCCATGACCCAGGCGCGCGGCCTTCCCCAGTGCCTTGAGCGCCTCATCGGCCCGGAAAAAGCCGCCGCCATCACCACCCGGCGCCTGATGCTGCGCCGGCCCAGGATGGCTGACGCGGCTGATTTTTTCGCCTTCGCGCGGGATGACGAGGTGGCGCGCTATGTCATGTGGGACACGCATACCCATATCAGGGACTCCCGCAGGGCGCTCAGGGGCATCCTGGCGCGCACCCGCGCCCAGGGGGCGGAGACCTTTGCCATCTGCCCCAGGGACACGGGCAGGCTCATCGGCACCATCGGCCCCGTCTGGCTGGACTGGGATAACCGCGCCTGTGAGGTGGGCTTTTCCCTGGCCCGGCCTTACTGGGGCCAGGGGCTTTTGACGGAGGCGCTGGGGGCCTTCCTGGGCTACGCCTTCCAGGGCCTGGGACTCAACCGGGTGGAGGGGCAGTATGACCTGCGCAACCCCGCTTCCGGCCGGGTGATGGAAAAGGCCGGCATGGCCCGTGAGGGGGAACTGCGCCAGCGGCTTCACTACAAGGGCCAATACGCCGATGTGGGGCTGTACGCCATCACCCATGACGCCTGGCGCCATCAGGGCAGCAAGCCCTGACTACCCGCCGGAGGCAAATATGTCCCATGAATTGCAGGTAAGAACGCAACGAAGGCCCTGCAGATGGGAGCAGGCCCTAAACCCATTAGGCAGTTCCAGCGGGGCTGTTGCTGTAAATCTTCATCTTCCCGAATTCTTCTCAGCAAGCGGTTATTCCAGCCTTCAAGTGTGTTGAATTTTCTGCTGGAGTAGCGGCCAGCAAAACTCCTTTCGGACATCAAACCGGCAGAATCAAATTCAGAGGTCCTGCTTCGTGCCAACTGCCGCGCCAATCCTTTTCCACGAAAACGCATCGGTTGCCAGCCAGCGGAAGAGCTTTTTGAGGAAAACCATTCAAGTAAAACCAAACCGGAATAGGTTCCCATGGCGCCTGGACCTGCTGAATTATACTCTTCTATCTGGCCTGGGAATAGCAAGTTCAGGCGCGCTTCATTATTCGTTGAGCATCATATTTTGGTATGCTATACTTTGACATGGCGTTGAATGAGCCGCATGCCAAATGAATACACAGGCTTGTTGGATAAAGCGGCGTACGCATGTTTCCGGGACAACAGCAAAAAATGTTTAGCCCACAGCTCAGGCCCCCCAACACAGGATAAGGAGAATGCAGTTATGCCACTGATCCGCACCGCGAAAACCGAATCCGGCATTGTTCGCGGACTGCCTGCCGCCGACCCACGCATTACCAGCTATAAGGGCGTTCCCTTTGCTGCTCCGCCTGTTCGGGAGAATCGTTGGCGCGCGCCCCGGGCCTGCATGCCATGGGAGGGCGAGTACGCAGCCTACGACTTTGCACCTATCACCCCGCAAGCTGTGACCGGAAAAGACAAAAAGAACATCTATACCCGCGAGTGGTCGGTGGATGATGACCCTTCCATGGACGAGGATTGTCTTTACCTGAACATATGGGCGCCCGCTGAGGGACAAACCGGGCTTCCGGTGTTTGTCTGGTACTTTGGCGGTGGACTGCAGGCCGGGTCAACCAGTGAGATGGAGTTTGACGGGGAACGCATCGCCCGCCGTGGCGTGGTCGTGGTCACAATAAACTACCGGCTGAACGTATTTGGCTTTCTGGCACATCCGGAACTGACTGTGCAGGCCCCGGGGAGCCCCACAAACTTCGGCTTCCTGGACCAGCAGTTCGCCACGCGGTGGGTGAAAAGGAATATCGCGGCGTTCGGCGGAAATCCCAATAACATCACCATCGGCGGGCAGTCCGCTGGGGGAATGAGCGTCAGCGCTCAGATAGCCCATCTGGGCAATGAAGGCTTGTTCTGCCGGGGGGTGATCATCAGCGGCCTGTTTGCCCCCGTATATCCGGAAATGCTGGGGCTGTGTGTTCCCCTGGGCGAGGCGGAGAAGCGCGGGGAGCTTTTCTTCAGGGATGTGCTGGGCGTACAAAACCTGGAGGAAGCCAGACATGTGCCCTGGCAGACGCTGCTGAATGCGTCGCTTTCCTGGAAGGATGCTGGCCTGTGGCCCGCGTCTGTGGACGGCGCGTTTCTGCACTACGCCCCTGACCGCTGGTATATGCATGAAGACCATGTCCGCTGTCCGGTGATGACCGGCTCCACCAACAATGAGTTCCGCCTCTCCCCCAGGGCAGTGAATGACGATACCCTGCATGCTTATGCGGAAACCATCCCCCACCTGGACAGGGAGAGATTCCTGGCCCTGTTCAGCTCGCCCGCCACCAAGGAGAGCATCCGCCGTGAGGGGGAGGTGAACGCAATAGGGCTGGCCGTACGCGCTGCAGCCATGACGGCACAGGAGCCAATATACGCCTATGAATTCAGCGCCGAAATACCTGGATGGGACCATCCCGGCGCATTCCATTCCGTGGATTTGTGGTTCTTCTTTGAGACGCTGGCGAAATGCTGGCGGCCGTTTACCGGCAAACACTATGACCTTGCCCGGCAGATGTGCGATTACCTGTATCATTTTGTGTGCAGCGGGAACCCGAACGGCACAGGTACAGATGGCGGCCGGCTTCCCTACTGGCCGAATATGAATCCGCGGGAGCCCGTTCTCATGTCTTTCGGCGATGATGTGAAACCTGTGCAAAGCCCGTTAAGCCCCATCGACCGGTTGCTGCTGGAGGCCTGCCTTGCTGGCGGCGAAGACTGATCCGGACCGGGTGCTTTTTGCGGATAGTGAGGTGAGGTGACAGCCAGACCTAATTGTCCATTGAAAACGCCTTGTTATCAATGTCCCGGTATCTCAGAAACCGGATGGATTGTTCTTTGCAACTGGGCTCCAGTAATTGGAGGCCTTCGGGACTGCAGTGAGAGATGGGTGTCCCACTAAACAACAACATGGAACTTGATGGCCAATTGGCGCTTTCAAGCAGGGTCGCCTCATTGCACCCTGGCTGGTATGACTTGGGATATGGCGTTGAGGAACCGGTGTGACCCTCATACACCCGGGAGCGCAGCCGTGAGAAACAGTTGACCTCTTTCGTGATTGTTGATCTGTTGGCGTCAAAAACGCGCGAATGGAAGATCCGGCGAAGGGACGGGGCAGCGGGCAGCTTACCGCTCCAGCGTCCAATCCTTGATTGGCGAAGGTGTGCCTGAAGGAAAATCGGGCTAATTGCATGACGGTTTTTCCCTGGTCGGGGAATGGCTCAATCCGCTCAGCATCCGGTGAGCACGTCATGAATGCAGGCACCTATGCAGCTGGCCGCATTTGACAATGGGATATTCAGGAAGTAACATTCCATATGTGCAGATCTATCCCGCCGCGCTTCGATACCATCAATTATTTGTTTTTGTGATGAGATTGGGATACTAATGTTCATTCAACCTTCAGTGTATCTGGACAGGCGTGAGTTTGAGTTCGTATCACACGATGTGATCAGCGATGTTAATCTTTTTTTTATAGATATTTCATTTCGCAATATGCATATGCACAAGGATTTTGAACTGTTCCGCATCTTTTCCGGCGAGCTGGACATTGTTTCCAAAAATGAGCGTCACCGCCTGCACGAAGGGGACTTTGCACTGTTCAACCCCCGCCGCGCCCATGAAATACGCGCGCTGGGCGGAAATCCCGTACGCATCATGCCGCTTCAGGTTTCTCCCAGTTTCTGGTCGCGTTTTTACCCGCAGATGTCCAGTGTAGAATTTGAGGTGATCGATATTGGCGAGCATTTGGGCAATCAGAGAGATCGGCTGGCATACCATTACTTCTCCATAGCCAACAATTATTTCGAAAAAGAGTCCTATTTTGAACTGCGCTGCGCTTCGCATCTTAATGCCTTAATGGAACTTCTCCTTAGCCGTGTTCCCTGGCATTACCTGACAAAAGAACAAAAAGCAACAAAGAAGG
>JAAYJP010000217.1 GCA_012522875.1 Clostridiales bacterium
GACCTTTTGGTCCCGAACCAAACGCGCTACCAAACTGCGCTACACCTCGATGGAGCCAATAAAGGGACTCGAACCCTTGACCTGCGGTTTACGAAACCGCTGCTCTACCAACTGAGCTATATTGGCATGCCCAGATGGGCGAAAGCAATTGTAGCATAGGAAACCAGGGGCGTCAAACGAATTCAGCGCTATATGCCGGCATGGGTATAATAAATGCTGATATGTCTAGTTGGGGGAAGAGATTGTGGATAGCACAATGGTGAATGAACCGGCGTGGGATGAGTTGTTGTTCTTCGCCGGGGAAGGAGAGCTGCTGCCCTGCTATCTGAAGTTGCGAGCGGAAATAATGGCCCTATTTCCAAAAAGCGAGGTCGTGGTTCATAAATCCCAAATCTCTTTCCGTTGTCCACGTCCTTATACCTGGATATGGACACTGGCTAAGCACGGGTCCAGGAAAGCAGGTAGTCCTATGATGTTGATTGCCTTTGCGGCGCCCTATCCCGTTGAAAGCCCGTTGATCCATGCCAGGACAGAGCCATATCCCGGCCGCTGGACGCACCATGTGGCAGTCAGGAAAGCGGAGAACATCACCCCGGAGCTGATGAAACTGATTCAGGCTTCATATGCCTTTCGTAATACGACAACAAATAAAGGATAAAGAGGACAGCGATGGTATGTGATTTTTCGGGGCTTGACCAGGAAGGGCGGAAATAAATGCTGGGAATTATCTCGGCCAGGAACTCCTGATCGTGAACACTGACATTCATGGTGGTTTTTGCCTAGATGTGTTGGTCCGCAGGCGTTGTACATCCAGCAGCAAGGCCAGGGTTTTTGCTTATTCAGTTGCGCGAAAGTTTTTCCGCATTCTGCCATAATCAACGGGAATGGTCGCGGTGCGGGTCCATTGTTTGATTGCCTGAAAAGCGAAAAACCCGGTCATTTCGGCGGGTTTATCCATTGGAACTTCACCAAATTCTCTGTGATCAGGTCGGGGAAGGTTGCTATGCGTTTCGCTCCTCAGGCAAAACCCGAAGGCAACACAGGCACTGTTGAGGCTTAGTGCAATCAGCCTGAAAGCGCTTCATCCGGGCCAGCCGGCGCGTAGCCCGTGATAGCCTTCTCATGGCTGTGAACAATCAGTTTGACCCCGGGCTGCCAGGAAGGCAACGGCAGGTTGGCGTCCCAGTATAGCTGCCGGTCATCCATCGTGTTCTGCGGGTGCCCGGCCGTAAACAACAACGGTTTGAAGGCAACGCCCTCGCGCAGTACCGGCTGTTCGTCCACTGACTTGAAAGCCAGGACGCTTTGACGCCGCAATCCCATAACTGCTCTTTCCACATGCGCTTGGTAGTGGGCTACCGGGAGGATATACAGTGAGAGCGAAAAAAGCACCAAAAACCCCAGCAAGGCGAAGGACAAATAAGTCAGCCACTGCGTGCGGCGGGCAAACGAAAAGATGACAAGCCCGGCCAACATCGCCTCAGGCACAAGCCAGGCTATAACGCGCCGGTATTTCTGGGATTGAACATCCCGGATATCTGCCTGAGTGTACATAGGTCTGCCTCCTTTGCGGTTATGATATGTGCTTGAGCAGGTTTTTGCAAGCCGGACAAGCAACATACTGGCGCGGGTGTTGCTTGATATGGTAGAATACCGCTGCTTAGTTAAGGAAGGAGGCGGCGAATTGATTGAGACGGCGCGCCTGACCAAGCGCTATGGACGGGCCCGGGGGATCGAGGGCCTTTCCATCCGGGTGAATCGGGGTGACATTTATGGTTTTATCGGCTCAAATGGGGCCGGGAAATCCACCACCATCAGGCTTCTGCTGGGGCTTATCCGGCCAAGTGGCGGAAGTGCCAGGGTGCTGGGCATTGATATCATAAAACGCAAGAAGGATATCCTGGCGGGCGTCGGTTATGTGCCTTCTGAGATATCCTATTATCCCGGCATGCGCGGCCTTGATGCGGCGCGCTTTGCCGCGCGTTTACGGCATGTGGAATGCGGTGCGGAGGCGCGGCGGCTGGCCGATCTGATGAGCCTTGATCTGGGCAGGAAAATCTCAGACCTGTCCTTTGGCAATAAGAAGAAAGTCGCCATTGTGTGTGCGCTTCAGCACAAGCCGGACCTGTTGATTCTCGACGAGCCCACCAGCGGGCTTGATCCGTTGATGCAGAAGGCTTTCTGGGACATCATCCTGGAGCGTAACCGGCAGGGCGCCACAGTCTTTCTCTCCTCCCATGTGCTCTCAGAAATCCAGCAGCATTGCACCCGGGCGGCGATCATCCGGGAAGGCAGGCTGGTGGTGGAGGACGGGGTGCACGCGCTGTCCCGGACAGCGGCCAAACGGGTGACGCTTCGTAATGCAAGGGGCGAACTCCCTCAGATTGCGGGGGCCAGGGATCTGACCCGGGTGGGGGACAGCGTCAGTTTTCTGGTGCAGGGAGATGCAAAAACACTGCTGGAGGATTTGCGCCTGGCTGACTTTGACGACCTGACCATTACTGAACCTGATATGGAGGAGATCTTCCTTCATTTCTACGAAAAAGAGGAGGTGGGGGCATGACAGTGCTGAAGCATGAGATGCGTTCAGGGATTGGCGCTGCGCTGGTCTGGTCTGTTGCCCTTTCCATCTTTGGCGTTATCGCTCTGGCAATGTATCCCCTGGTGGCAAACTACTCGGACATGATCAACTACCTGGTTGAACGCATGGGCCTGATGGGCCAGATTTTCAATCTGCAGGATCTGAATTTCTATGATTTCATGACCTATTATGGCCTTGAATATGGCAACTTCATGGGCCTGGGCGGGGGCATGTTTGCTGCGGTGACAGGAATGGTGATGGTGGCCCGGGAGGAGGGACGCCACACAGCGGAATACCTGTACTCACAGCCGGTGGGCAGAGCCAGTGTGCTGGTTCAGAAATTTTTTGCGCTGGTCCTGATGGTGACAATTTTAAATCTATTTTGTGCCTTGGTGTCGCTGGCCGGTATCAGTTTTATGAACCAGGCATTTGACAGGGACGCGTTCACCTGGTTTCATCTCTCCCAGTTGATGATGAATCTGCAGGTAGCAGTCTTGTGTTTTGGCATCTCCTGCTTTAAGAAGCGGGATAATGTGGTGCCTGGGCTGGGAATCGTGCTGGCTTTCTACTTCCTGAATCTTTTTATCAACGTGAACCGGCAAACGGATGTTCTGGAATACCTGACGCCCTATTTCTACACTGACATCTCACGCATTACTGCCAGCGGAGGGCCGCTGTGGCGCTCCATCGGGCTTGGCTTCGCATCTTCGGGAGCTGTTTTCCTGGCAGGATTTGGCTGTTACCTGCGAAAAGACCTGGCAATTTAGCTTTTGGGAGGCTCTATGGCAAAATTGGAGCGTGCGCTTCAGGGTGATTTTGAGAGCATACTTAAGCGGCTGGACGATGGCATCCTTTCCGGCAGCATGTCCGCCAGTTTTGAGGATGGCAGCGATTGGCAAACAGGTAATGTGCGGGTTGCAGTCCGGGTTTATGAGCGCTACAGCCTGATAGGCAGCAACCGGGTCAGCCTGTCGCTGACCCTGGCTGCCCGCGGAGACGATTTGTTTCTTACCGCCATCACATCAGGCGGTTCACAGGCCGTGTTTTTCAAAATAAACACCTTTGGCGAGTCCGGATTCCTAAGGAAGCTTGAGTTGATCCTGGACAGCCTGTAGGCCGGGTATTGTGAAAAATTCGGGATAAGCCTGGTCGCTGTCACGGTTTACTGTTTCAAGTATGCGAAGTTTGTCCTCTCCCAGGGCTGGGATGGGCCGGAAATCATTTTCCGGGGATGCCCCGCTTGTTAGTACTGGAATCAATTGCACCTGTGTCTGAAGAAGCACTCCTTTCTTAAACTGCAGGGTGATCTGTGCAGCCAGGGAATCAAAGGTGGAAAGCGCAAGGTTGCCCCCAAAAACAAAATTTCCCAGCGAATAGAAAATCAGGCCGCCGCCATAGACCTCTATGCCCTGGGGTACATGGGGATGGTGACCGATAATCAGATTGGCGCCCGCTTCAATAGCGGCATGGGCCATTTCTGCCTGCAAGGCATTGTGCCGGAGGGAATACTCCTCGCCGGCGTGGATGGCGTATACCACATAATGGCAGCCCTCGGCTTTCAACTCTGCCACTTCCCTGGCAATCCGGGATTTGTCCTGGTGGTAGATTGTTTCCCGGATGCCGGCAAAACCAATCTTCACGCCATCTTTTTCATAGATATACAGTGCGCTGTAACCGGCGTAAGCGACCCCGGCCGAGGTGAGGGCGTCCCGTGTGCTGCGTTTGCCGGCAGCACCATAATCCGGGAAGTGGTTGTTGGCGATGTTTACTGCTTCCACGCCCCCGGCGGGCAGGATCTGTGCGTATTCCACAGGGCCCCGGAAATTGTGCAGCCGCCTTAAATCGCGGTCCCGGTTAACATCCATCAGTACGTTTTCCAGATTAACCATCGTCAGGTCATCCCGGCCGAAGAATTCGGTGAAACCGGAGAAGGGCCAGCTGAAACCCTTCTGGGCCACTACAGTGTCAAAGGAATCCGCCTGCCGGCGCGTTGCTTCCTCGCTGCCCAGGACACAGTCCCCGGCAAAGGAGAGGATGGCTGTTACCTCCCCCGCAATCTCCTTTTGCACTGTAAAGGGTGTCAAGGCAGGCAGCGGATCGGCTATGGCACGCACGGTGTTTTTGGGCTGTACCAGGTCAAGTTTCGCCGCGTCCTCCACCACCAGGACTTTGGTGTTCCTGGGCAGGTTGGCATACAACCACCAGGCATCGATCATCCGCTCGTTTGGACGGTTATCAATCCGCACACAGCCATGGGAGGCCTTTTCACCCAGGGAAGCCTGCTGCTGCGAGAAATCCCGTCCGTCCCGAACCTGGTAGCCAATCTGGTGCAGGAGGTTTCCGCCATCTATCCTAATGGCGTAATCATATTGGAAGCCTTCCTGCCGAAAAGTGGCAATACGGTCCCGGGTGAGGAAGGCGCCGCTTAGCGTTTCAAAGGCGTTTTTCCCCGGCGGCACATACACCCCGGTGCTGACCGCAAGCATGCCAATATACTCTCCACCTGCGTAAAGCCTGAGAGTCTGGCTGGCCTTATCGATCAAAAGGCCATAACGGGTGTCTGGCATAATTGTCCTGAGTTTTCGCTCAGGCACATATCCCGTGACCATTTCACCATCCCCGTGGCGCGCCGCACGCACCCGGGCATAGCCGAAAACGCCCGTCTCCAGCACCTCAAGGCCGGCTGTCTGCCCGTGAACGAAGCCCAGGATACCGGATTGGGCAGAAGGCGCTGCGAAGATATTCTGATGGTCCATTTCGCCTATGTCCACCACCACTGCAGGTGCCGTGATGGCCTTCCATACACTTGGAGCATCCATACCCATCGGCAGCCATTCTCCCGGAATTGTAGGGGAGATATCCGGAGCTATCGGTTGCTGGGAGACAAGCGTGAAAGCCTGGCTGAGGGCTGGCTGGGAAGAGCCTTTCAAACTGAATGTAATGATATAGTCGCCGGGCTCTGCGGGCTTGCCTGCAATGGTTTTGTCCCAACGGAAATGGCGGGCGGAAGCGTCTTTGGGTAGAAGCGCCCAATTCCTGACGGGCGTTCCGGGATCGTCAGCGCGGGCGATGGTCACATTCAATTGCCGCGCGTTTGTCAGTTGGTAATCCACGATGAGATCCTCCCCGCCCTGCGCAGGCAGGGATTCCCGGGAGAGGATGGCATATTGAATGGCGGGGGAGGGCTTTAATACCGTCGCAATCACCCGCGCCTCATGCACTTGATTGCTGCTTGCCAGGCGGACGACCAACGCCATGTCACCCCGAGGCAGCGGTTCGCCGGACATGCTTAATCCCTGAAATGGCAATGATAGCGTACCGGCCTGCACTTGAAGGGCTGAAAACAGCGGGATCTTCTCATGGCCGATTTGAGCGAAAATGCTCATTTCTCCGGCTTCAGGCAATGAGAGTGTGACAGCGCTCGGAGAATAAGGCCTGATATCTCCCAAGGGGGCGATGGTAAGCTCCCCGGCCGCGGCATGGATGGGCATAAAGCCAAATATCATAAGTGCCAGAATAATAAGCGCTGAGAATCTGCATTGCCTTGAAGGATGAATAGCCATGCATACCCCTTCCTGTCTAAAACATGGAGAAACCTTACCCATTTGCACAATATTTGTCAATCTTGCTGAGGGCAAAAAAACCGCCCGGTTATCCGGACGGCTTTGCTCATCTGATGTTGAGGGAGTTTACTGATTCCGCATGGCGGCGTAGCACTCGCTGCAATAGATGGGGCGGTCATTGCGGGGAAGGAAGGGAACTTTCGTTGCAGCGCCGCACTCCGCACAAACAGCGTCATGCATTTCGCGTGGCCCGCTTGAGGCAGGGCGGCTGTTCTTCCTGGTCTGGCGGCATTCTTTGCAGCGGGTGGGTTCGTTCTGGAAACCTTTCTCCGCGTAAAATTCCTGCTCGCCTGCGGTGAAAGTGAATTCAGCGCCGCAATCACGGCAAACCAGGGTCTTGTCTTGGTACATGGTATGGTAACCCCCTCATAAATATCGGCTGAACCCACGCTGACCTGGTCTTTGACCCCACACCCGCCGGCTGGAACTTTGCTCTGCGTTTTTCGCTCTTACGCCATTCTCTCGGGATAAATTCCCGGCCGGTCTAACTCCTAGATCGCACCATGCTCACCGGAATATTTCCGGTTTACGTGGGCCGTTTTGCCTGCGACTGGCATCGGCTTGCAACCACAGACCGGGGTTCAACCGCCCTGATTATAAATCCGAAATAAGCAACAAGCAAGCGAAATCTTTGGATTTTTAAGAATTTTCTTAATATTCTCTTGGCAAGCCCGTTGAAAGGGCACATGCCAAATGGTAAAATGGCCGCCAGGAGGGGAAAAGCATGTCCACCTATGGCAGAATCACCAAAACAAACCTGGAGGATCTGGACTGGATCAGGGGCTGGAATTGCATGGAACCCAGCATGGCCGGCACGCAGTTTGGATTGGAGCTGGCGCAATTGGCCTATGATTTTCAAACCGAACCCTGGATCAGTGCCGGATGGACGGACATCGCCATTCAGGTGGACCGCAGGCTTCTCAGTGGGATAAGTGCGCCTGAGGAGGGCGGGGATTGGAGAACGATGGTCATCAATGGCCTGGTGCCAAGAGTTGCCAGGCGTTTGAGAATGATGTCCAATCCCATTACCCAGGTGAGGGGGCTGAAAAATGAAAGCCTTTTGTATGATACCGGGAAGGCAATCACGCTGCTGAAGCCCCTGCCCGGTGGGCGTTTTGCTGTAGCCATTGGATTCTCCGGAACAGGGAGACGTCCACAGGACTGGGTCAGCAACACCCGTTTTGGACATCCGGACAAACTGCATGCCGGGTTTGAGTACCTTTCGGAATTGTATCACGGCAACGCCGAAGAGATCCTCTTCCCCACTGCGGCCAAAGCACTTAAAAAAGAGAGCCTGTCACTCCGGGATGTTATAGCCGAATGCCACAGGGAAGACAGCCGGTTTACGCTTGTCCTCTCGGGCCATAGCCAGGGTGCGGCTGTCCTTCAGGTCTGGACATACAAGCGCCTTCAAGAAGGTATGAAGGAGCCAAACATTAAAGGCATGGGCTTTGCTTGTCCTATGGTGGCGTCAGGTATGGATGCCAGCCAGCGCGCTTGTCCGCTGGCGCTGTTCGTGAACACAGATGATATTTTTACCCGCGTTGGCCTCAGGGAGCATTTGGGACGGGTGTGGGCGTTTACCCCGGATGCAGCGTTCCGAAGGCAGAGTTACGGCAAGGCCTGGGAGGACCCTTTTATCCGGGAGATGCTTGGGATATTGAACCACGTCAGGGATATTGACCAGGCCCTGATTACGATGCTGGGTTTTCTTGAGGCTTTGGAAACGGTGCCC